>NZ_JACBXC010000102.1 GCF_013870535.1 Streptomyces phytophilus
AGGAGCAGCTCGCCCTCGTCGAGGACGCCGGGGCGCAGGCGGTGCTCATGGCCTCCCGCGCGCTGGCGGCGTGCGCCCGCGGGCCCGAGGACTACGTGGAGACGTACGGCGCGCTGCTGCGCCAGGCGCGCGAGCCGGTGATCCTGCACTGGCTGGGCGACATGTTCGACCCGGCGCTCGCCGGCTACTGGGGCAGCGCCGACCTCGACGCCGCCACCGGTACCTTCCTCGACGTCATCGCCCAGCACCCGGACAAGGTCGACGGCGTCAAGGTCTCCCTCCTCGACGCGTCCCGGGAGGTGGACCTGCGCCGCCGGCTGCCCCGGGGAGTGCGCTGCTACACCGGCGACGACTTCCACTACCCCGAGCTGATCGAGGGCGACGAGCACGGCTTCAGCCACGCCCTCCTCGGCGTCTTCGACCCGCTCGCCCCGCTGGCCGCCGAGGCGGTACGGACCCTCGACACCGGCGACGCGGCCGGCTACCGCAAGGTCCTGGACCCGACTGTGCCGCTGGCCCGGCACCTCTTCCAGGCCCCGACGCGCTTCTACAAGACGGGCGTCGTGTTCCTGGCCTGGCTCGGCGGACACCAGAGCCACTTCACGATGGTCGGCGGGCAGCAGTCGGCCCGCTCCCTGCCGCACCTCGCGCGCGCGTACGAGCTGGCCGACGCGCTCGGCCTGTTCCCGGACCCGCAGCTCGCGGCGCGGCGCATCACCTCCTTCCTCGCCGTCCACGGAGTCGCCCTGTGAGCACCGGACAGCCGGCCGGCGGGCCGTCCCGCCTCAGCCTCAACCAGGAGACCATCAGGCAGTGGTCGCTCCCCGAACTCGCGGACGGCTGCACCGCGGCCGGGGTGCGCGGCGTGGGCCTGTGGCGCGCGCCCGTCCAGGAGTTCGGGGTGGACGCCGCCGCCAAGCTCTTCCGCGACGCCGGGCTGACGGTGACGAGCCTGTGCCGCGGCGGCTTCTTCACCACCGGCGACCCGGGGGAGCGCGCCACCGCCCTCGACGACAACCGCCGCGCCATCGACGAGGCCGCCACCCTGGGCACCGACACCCTTGTCCTCGTCTCCGGCGGTCTGCCGGCGGGCAGTCGCGATCTGCACGGCGCACGGGAGCGCATCGCGGACGCGCTGGGGGTCCTCGCGCCGTACGCGGCGGAGCGCGCCGTGCGGCTGGCGATCGAGCCGCTGCACCCGATGTACGCCGCCGACAGATGCGTGGTCTCCACGCTGGCCCAGTCGCTGGACCTGGCCGAGCGCTTCCCGGCGGACCGGGTGGGCGTGGTGGTGGACACGTACCACCTGTGGTGGGACGACACCGTCGCGGCGCAGATCAGGCGTGCGGGGGAGTCCGGCCGGATCGCGGCCTTCCAGCTGGCGGACTGGGTGACGCCGCTGCCGGAGGGCGTGCTGCTCGGGCGGGGCCAACTGGGCGACGGGAGCGTCGACCTGCGCTGGTTCCGGGAGCGGGTGGACGAAGCGGGGTACACGGGCTTCGTCGAGGTCGAGATCTTCAACCCGGGGCTGTGGGCGCGCGACGGGGCGGCGGTGCTGGCGGAGATCGCCGAACGCTACGAGCGGCTGGTCGTGCGCTGAGCGACGGGCCGGCGTGCCCGGAGTCCGGGCGGCGGCGGGTGGCGGGGGCTGTGTCGCGTACGGGCCGGTCCCTGCCGTGCCGTCAGGCGCGGTGGCGCCCGCCGCCGTAGGACTCTCCGGCGCCGAACAGCCGCGCCAGTGCGCCGAGTGCGCCGCCCGGCCTGCGGGTGGCCTGCTGCTCCTCCGCGAGCATCTCGGAGAGCCCGTCCGCCCGGACGTCGCGGTTGCGCGCGGCCCGGGAGACGGCGGCCATGGCGATCGGCGTGAGGATCTTCAGCGCCCGGGACACCTGCGCCATCGGGATGCCGGTGCGCTGCGAGACCGCGCGGGCCACGGGCATGCTCGTCCTGCCGACGATCGTCGCCAGCATCCCGCCGCCGAGCGCACCTCCGGCGAACGGCACGGCGCCGACGAGGCCGGACGACCCCTTCACCGGGCGCGCGCCCGCACCGGCGCCCGCGGGCGCCGCCCCCTGCACCTCGTCGAGTGCCTGCTCGACCTCGTACGCCCCGTGCGGGGACGAGGCCGCCTCGGCGAGCGAGCCGGTGAGGGCGGCGACCGTCTCGCCGACGACCCGCTTCGCGCCCCGGCTGCCGGTGCCCAGTTCGTCGGCGACCTGGTGCAACTGCTCCGGACCCAGGTCGTCCAGGACAGCTTTGTGTACTGGTTTGTCCCTCATGCCTGAAACGTTACGACCGATCAGCGATGTCGGCACGTCGGATTACAGATCGATAAAGTGCCGAAGCCGTGCAACCCTTCACCCCCGATCGGGGTCGTATAGGGCATCAGGCTTCCCGGGGGGAGTACCAGGGGGGTAGGGGGAGCCTATTGGAGGGGAACGCGAGGGGGCCCGGCCCGCAACGGCCGGGCCCCCTCGCTGCGCCCGCACGCGGCGGCAAAGGTCGTCCGCAGCCGCCGGCCGTCCACAGGCCGCCCCGCGATGTCGGGGCCCGGCGATAGCGTCTTTCCCATGACGCAACTGGCGGTGGTGGACGGAGTCCTGGAACGGATCACGTACGCCAACGAGGACAGCGGGTACACGGTCGCCCGCGTCGACACCGGCCGCGGCGGCGGCGACCTGCTCACTGTCGTCGGCGCCCTGCTCGGCGCGCAGCCGGGCGAGTCGCTGCGCATGGAGGGCCGCTGGGGCTCCCACCCGCAGTACGGCAAGCAGTTCACCGTGGAGAACTACACGACGGTCCTCCCCGCCACCGTCCAGGGCATCCGCCGCTATCTGGGCTCCGGGCTGATCAAGGGCATCGGCCCGCGCATCGCCGAGCGCATCGTCGACCACTTCGGCGTCGACACGCTCGACGTCATCGAGCAGGATCCCGCCCGGCTCGTCGAGGTCCCGGGCCTCGGCCCCAAGCGGACGAAGCTGATCGGCGCCGCCTGGGAGGAGCAGAAGGCCATCAAGGAGGTCATGCTCTTCCTCCAGGGCGTCGGTGTCTCCACGTCCATCGCGGTACGGATCTACAAGTCGTACGGGGACGCCTCCATCTCGGTGGTGAAGAACGAGCCGTACCGGCTGGCGGCCGACGTCTGGGGCATCGGCTTCCTCACCGCCGACCGCATCGCCCGCTCCGTCGGCATCCCGCACGACAGCCCGGAGCGGGTCAAGGCCGGCCTGCAGTACGCGCTGTCGCAATCCTCCGACCAGGGCAACTGCTTCCTGCCCGAGCAGCAGCTCATCACCGAGGCGGTCAAGCTGCTGCAGGTCGACACCGGCCTGGTCATCGAGTGCCTGGACGAACTGGTGAAGGAGGAGGGTGTCGTCCGGGAGGCGGTGCCCGGGCCCGCGGGCGGGGAGGACGTGCAGGGGATCTACCTGGTGCCGTTCCACCGCGCGGAGGTCTCCCTGGCCGCCCAGCTGCTGCGCCTGCTGCGCACCGAGCGGGACCGGATGCCCGCCTTCCAGGACGTCGACTGGGGCCGGGCGCTGAGCTGGCTCGGCGAGCGCACCGGTGCCGAACTGGCGCCCGAGCAGGAGCAGGCGGTCCGGCTGGCGCTGACGGAGAAGGTGGCCGTGCTGACCGGGGGCCCGGGCTGCGGCAAGTCGTTCACCGTCCGCTCGATCGTGGAGCTGGCCCGGGCCAAGCGGGCGAAGGTGGTGATGGCGGCGCCCACGGGCCGCGCCGCCAAGCGGCTGGCCGAGCTGACCGGCGCCGAGGCGTCCACGGTCCACCGGCTGCTGGAGCTGAAGCCGGGCGGCGACGCCGCGTACGACCGGGACCGGCCGCTCGACGCCGACCTGGTCGTCGTCGACGAAGCCTCGATGCTCGACCTGCTGCTGGCGAACAAGCTGGCCAAGGCCGTGCCGCCGGGGGCGCACCTGCTGCTCGTCGGCGACGTCGACCAACTGCCGTCCGTCGGCGCCGGGGAGGTGCTGCGCGACCTGCTGGCCGAGGGCGGACCGGTGCCCGCGGTCCGGCTGACCCGGATCTTCCGGCAGGCCCGGCAGTCCGGCGTGGTGACGAACGCGCACCGCATCAACTCCGGGGTCCAGCCGCTCACCCAGGGCCTCGCCGACTTCTTCCTCTTCGCCGAGGAGGACACGGAGGCCGCGGGCCGGCTCACGGTGGACGTGGCGGCCCGTCGCATTCCGGCCAAGTTCGGCCTCGACGCGCGCCGGGACGTGCAGGTCCTCGCACCCATGCACCGCGGCCCCGCGGGCGCGGGCGCGCTCAACGGACTGCTCCAGGAGGCCGTCACGCCCGGCCGCCCCGGGCTCGCCGAGAAGCGGTTCGGCGGCCGGACGTTCCGCGTCGGCGACAAGGTCACGCAGATACGGAACAACTACGAAAAGGGCCGCAACGGGGTCTTCAACGGCACCGTCGGGGTCGTCACCGCCCTCGACGTGGTCGAGCAGCGGCTGACGGTGCTGACGGACGAGGACGAGGAGGTGCCCTACGACTTCGACGAGCTGGACGAACTGACGCACGCGTACGCCGTCACCATCCACCGTTCGCAGGGCAGCGAGTATCCGGCGGTGGTGATCCCCGTCACCACCGGCGCCTGGATGATGCTCCAGCGGAACCTGTTGTACACGGCAGTCACCCGGGCCAAGAAGCTGGTCGTGCTGGTCGGGTCACGCAAGGCCCTGGGGCAGGCGGTCCGCACCGTTTCCGCAGGCCGGCGCTGCACGGCGCTGGATCGTCGGCTGCGTGGCCGAGTGGGTCTCCCCTAACGCGCTCCGGCAGGGCACGATGGTCCGTATGTGGCACCCAGTGCCGTATGTTGATCCGGCAGCCGACCCCGAGTGCACGGAAAAGCTCCGCATGGGGGAAGCTGGAGGGTAGTCAGGGCACCTCAAGCACACCTCAAAGAAGAGGCACGATACGTCGGGTGAGGACAGAGTGAGCGACAAATCTGCAGTACTTCGGTACGGCGACGGCGAGTACACCTTCCCGATCGTCGACAGCACCGTCGGTGACACCGGCGTCGACATCGGAAAGCTGCGCTCCCAGACCGGGCTGGTGACCCTGGACAGCGGCTACGGCAACACTGCGGCGTACAAGTCGGCCATCACCTATCTGGACGGCGAGCAGGGGATTCTCCGCTACCGCGGCTATCCCATCGAGCAGCTCGCCGAGCGCAGCACCTTCCTGGAAGTCGCGTACCTGCTGATCAACGGTGAGCTGCCCAGCGTCGACGAGCAGTCGGAGTTCAAGGGCGAGGTCACCCGCCACACCCTCCTGCACGAGGACGTCAAGCGCTTCTACGACGGCTTCCCGCGGGACGCGCACCCGATGGCGATGCTGTCCTCCGTGGTCAGCGCGCTGTCGACCTTCTACCAGGACAGCCACAACCCCTTCGACGAGCAGCAGCGCCACCTGTCGACGATCCGGCTGCTGGCCAAGCTGCCGACGATCGCGGCGTACGCGTACAAGAAGTCCGTCGGCCATCCGGTGGTCTACCCGCGCAACGACCTCGGGTACGTCGAGAACTTCCTGCGCATGACCTTCTCGGTGCCGGCCGCCGAGTACGACCCGGACCCGGTCGTGGTCAGCGCCCTCGACAAGCTGCTGATCCTGCACGCGGACCACGAGCAGAACTGTTCGACCTCCACCGTGCGGCTGGTCGGCTCCTCGCAGGCCAACCTGTTCGCCTCCATCTCGGCGGGCATCAGCGCGCTGTGGGGGCCCCTGCACGGCGGCGCCAACCAGAGCGTGCTGGAGATGCTGGAGGGCATCCAGGCCACGGGCGGCGACGTCGACACCTTCATCCGCAAGGTGAAGAACAAGGAAGACGGCGTGAAGCTCATGGGCTTCGGGCACCGCGTCTACAAGAACTTCGACCCCCGGGCGAAGATCATCAAGGCGGCGGCGCACGACGTCCTCTCCGCGCTGGGCAAGTCCGACGAGCTGCTGGACATCGCCCTGAAGCTGGAGGAGCACGCGCTCGCCGACGAGTACTTCGTCGAGCGCAAGCTGTACCCGAACGTCGACTTCTACACCGGCCTGATCTACCGCGCGATGGGCTTCCCGACCGAGATGTTCACGGTGCTCTTCGCGCTCGGGCGGCTGCCGGGGTGGATCGCCCAGTGGCACGAGATGATCAAGGAGCCGGGCTCCCGCATCGGGCGTCCCCGGCAGATCTACACCGGTGAGGTGCTGCGGGACTTCGTCCCGGTCGAGGAGCGCTGAGCTGCCGGCAACCCGCACGCCGGCAGCGACGCACAGGAACGCGAAGGCGCCCCGTCTGCGATCCCCCCACGGATCAGTCGACGGGGCGCTTCGCTCTCCCGGCCCCGGTAGGGGCCGGGCGCCTTCGTGCCGCCGGGACACCGCCGCGGGAGGGGCCGCTCAATGCTCCTCGCACGTGCCGTCCCGGCCTCGTGCACGCCGACTCCGCCGGGTGTCGACGTCACCCGAATAGACACCCGACCCCCGCCGATGGTTACCCCCTGATCGGTGTGATCTGAGTCACTCGCGGCGGGGCGGGCAACCGGTGCACGTGCCGACGCCGCTCCCGTGCCGCGTGCACAGAGGCGGCGCCCTTCGGGGCCGTACGGGTCAGGCCGGGCCGACCAGTTCGTAGCCGGCTTCGTCGACCGCGGCGCGCACCTTCTCCTCGTCGAGCGGGGCGGCCGAGGTGACGGTCACCTCGCCGGTGGCGGCGACGGCCTTGGTCGAGGAGACGCCGTCGAGCGCGGAGATCTCGGCGCTCACGGCGCCCTCGCAGTGGCCGCAGGTCATGCCGGAGACCTTGTAGACGGTGGTGACGGGGGACTGAGTGCTCATGGGAGCCTCCCTTGTCGACGGTGGGCGCAGCCGTGTCCTGCTCCCTGCACTCCACACTATACCCCCTAGGGGTATTTTCCCTCCATGCCGGTCGCGGGATCAGTCCGCCGGGGGTACGGCGTCGGTGCCGACGACCGGGGCGAGGTAGCCGAACAGCGCCCGTTTGATCTCCGTGCGGTACGCGTCCCGTTCGGTGTCCTTGGCGGTCATGAACAGCTCCAGGCCCGCCTTGAAGATGCCGAACGACATGATCGTGGTGCGGGCGATCTCGTCCGGTGACAGCTCGGGGGCGCGGAGGGCGAGCATGCCCTCGACGGCGCCCACGATCGTCGTGTGCACCGCCTCGTGCTCCTTCGCGACCAGGCCCGGGGCCTCCGCGCCCTGCAGCAGCACCTCGAAGCCGGGGTGGGCGGCGCTGAAGTCGATCACCGGGTCGAGGGCGGCGTCGAGCATCGCGCCGAGCGGGAGCGCGGCGTTGGCGGGGGTGAACGCCTCGCTGTTCGTCTCGTGGAGCGCGTGGTTGTAGCGGCGGCCCAACTCGACGGCCAGCGCCTCCTTGTTCGGGAAGTAGGTGTGAGTGAATGGTTGAGGTAGTGAGGAGGTGGAGGAAAGGAGTGCGGGTGCCGGTGACCGGGTTGCCGTAGGGCTCGGGTGTGCCGCCGGGGGTGACGGTGGCGCCACGGGAGTTGAAGACGGAACTCGCGGTGGCGGCGGCTTGGCGTCGCTGGCCGGCCCGCTGGGCGCGGTCCTGAGCCTGCGCCTTGGACTGCGCGGCCATGGCGTTGGTCGCTGCGGCCTGTGCCGCGAGGTCGGCGGTGTCGGTGGCTGCCGTGCTGTCCATGACGACTCCCACGGCGCTGGACAGCAGATCGGTGAGGTTCTCCGGCACGGGCAGGGCGGGGGCCGCGGTGTCCAGAGCGTCGCACCATTTTTGAGCGTGCGTGAGCATGGTCGTGGTGTCGTGGTCGGCGCACTGGTGGGCTGCGGTCCAGATGCGGGTGAGTGTGGCCAGCAGGTTTGCGCCCAGCACCTTTTCGCACAGATCGGCGACGGCCCGGGTCTCGCCGGCGTCCAGGATGCCGACGTCACGGCGGCCGAGGACCAGGGCCGCCACGGCGGCGGCGTGCTCGATGCCCTTCAGGGTGGGGTGGGCGATGTCGGGCATGACCAGGGTTCGGGCACTGGTGCGCAGGTACGTGCGGTCCGTGGGCCGCGTGATCAGGTGTGCGCCTTCGACGCGGCTCTCCTCCAGCAGGAGCGCGGCCTCGACGACACGGGGGTTCGCTCCGGCAGGCGCCGTCCAGGTCCAGTCGGAGTGGGCCGCGTGCGCGGCCTCGTGGACGAACACTCCCCAGGCGGCCGGATACCGCTCCTCGTCGCCCACGATCCGCGGATGGATCTCGTGGGGCCTAAGCGGGGTGAACAGGCCGGCGTCGAACTCGACCTCGCCCAGAGTGGGGAAGAACGCGGCCGGTGCGCCGCTGCGCGTGCCGGGGCGGCAGGTGACGAGAAGGTCCTGGCGGCCACAGAGGGCGACCAGCCGGTCGCCGAGTTCGGCTCCCACGCGCAGCCACGCGTCCGGGGAGGAACGGGGTTGCGCGGGCGGGGCGCCGTCGTCGTCCCATCGCGCGAGGTCGGCGTCGTCGTCCGGCCTGGACTGGACGTGGTGGTGGACGCTCACCGCGAGCGGCCCCGGAGTGCGGAGCCGGTGCTCGGGGGCTGCCGGACGGCCGAGGCGGAGAGCTGCTTGCCGAGGGTGAGGGGCGCAATCTTCTTGACGCCGACGGCCTTGATGACGGCGTCGGCGACGGCGTCGCGATCCTCCACAGGAGCGATGCCGACCAGGTTCGCGAGCGCGGCTTTGGTGCCGAGGACGGCCTCGGTCCTCTGGTAGCTGAGCAGCTCTCGCAGTTGGGGGGCCCAGCCCAGCTCGCCGAGTTCCACTTGGCGGGCGAGGTGTCGGGCGACCCGGACCACCCGGGCATCGATCCTCAGCGCCAGGGCGAGGTCATAGTCCGTGCCGACCTGGATCTGCACGCTGAACCGGCTCGCGAGCGCTTCCGTCAAAACCGCCCCGTGGACGCCGGGATTGTGGCCCGCCACCACGTAGAAGCCCGGCTCGGCCTTGATGGTCTCGCCCTTGTGGGCCTTGACCTGGATCTGCCTGCGCCCGTCCATCGCGGGATACAGCGCCGCCAACACCATCGGCGAGATCAAGGTGGCATCGTCGATCAGCAGGGCGCGACCCTCGGTCATCGCGGTGACCAGCGGACCGTACTGGAAGACGTAGCCTCCGCTGTCGGCCTGCGTGTACTCGCCGATCAAGTCGCCGACCGTGGTGTCGCCGTCACCGGCGACGGTGAGCAGGTCCGGGAACGCCGCCTCGACCAGACTCGTCTTGCCGGTGCCCGGAGGACCGTAGAGCAGCACCGGCACGTCGGCGTCGCGCAGCCGATTCAACGCCTCGACGTCGGGCAGATCGGCCAGCTCCCGGGGATGGTAGACCTGGCCCCCCGCGCGGCGGATCGGCCCGGTCTGCCTGGGCGCGGCTGCTGCGGTCGTGCGGGCCGTGGCCGCCCGGGCGCGGGGAGAGTGGGTGCCCGGTGGGCTGATCACAGCGGTCTGCGCGGCTGCGGCGGTTTTCGCGTTCGCGCGGAACTCCGGTTGTCCGGTTCCGCCTTGGTCGGCCTCGCCGCGTCGCACCAGGGTCAGGGCGGCGTTGCGGACGGCGCCGTGGGAGTGGCCCAGCTGCCTGGCCATGTCCCCGATGGTGAGCGTGTCCGCCGGCCGGTCGGCCAGCAGTCGCGCCACCTTGGCCCGTAGTTCGCCGCCCTTGGTGCGCGCTGGACTGGCAGGCGTTCCGGGTGTGGTCAAAACGAGGCCCCTTCAACAGGTGCGGGTACGGGCGGGGTCGGCGACGCGCCGGAGGGGCTGGCCGCTCTCGGAGCGGATCACGGACTGTGCCGACATCGGCGACCGGGCCAACCGGGGCGTACCGTCGGCGCTCACCGGCCGGCCGAGGGCTCGGTCCAGGTGCAGGGGATGGCCGGCGACGAGCAGCTCGCCGGCTGCCGAGCAGGCCCGTGCGTCCGCTGGGTACCGGGTTCCGTCGCTCGGCAGGCGCAGTCTGGCGTCTCTTCGAAGCCGGCCTGGAGCAGGATCCGCCGGGCGGCGGCGTTGTAGCCGGTGGTGGTGATCTCGCCGGTGATGGTGTGCCGGATCGTCATGAACGGCTCTGCTGGTGCTTCGGGCAAGGCGGATCTCCTATCGGTGGTCCGGAAAGAGGGTGAGGGCGGGAGGTCAGCGGGCCCGGTGACGCCCGCGCCGCGGACGGCGGTGCCGGCCGCCGCGAGGATGACCGCC
>NZ_JACBXC010001020.1 GCF_013870535.1 Streptomyces phytophilus
GCCTGCGGCGACGACTCCGGCTCCGGCGGAGCGGACTCCGGTGGTGGGGACGGCGCTTGGCGCTTCGAGGACGACCGCGGCGAGGTCGCCAGGGTGGACCGCACCCCCCGGCGCATCATCGCCTACGTCGCCTCTGCCGCGGCGCTGCACGACTTCGGCATCGAGTGCACCGGCGTCTTCGGCCCGACGACGACACCGGACGGCGAGCGCGACCTCCAGGCCGGCGACCTGGACGTGGACGAGCTGACCGTCCTCGGCAACGCCTACGGCCAGTTCAACGTCGAGAAGTACGCCTCGCTGCGGCCGGAGCTGCTGGTCACCAACATGCAGGAGCCGCCGGTGCTGTGGTACCTGCCGGAGGAGAGCACCGAGGAGATCACCTCCCTCGCCCCCGCCGTCGGGATCCGCACCTCCGGCACCACCCTGACGACGGCGATCGGGCGCTACGCCGAACTGGCCGAGGTGCTCGGCGCCGACCCGGGCGCCGACAAGGTCGTACGCGCCAAGTCCCGCTTCGAGAAGGCGTCGCAGACGCTGACCAGGACCGCGGGCGACCGCCGCGGCCTGAAGGTCCTCGCCGTCTCCGCCAGCGCCGAGATGCTCTACGCCGCCGTCGCCGAGGACTTCGGGGACCTGCGCTACTACAAGGAACTGGGCGTCGAGTTCGTCACCCCGGGCAAACCCGGCGAGCGCGGCTTCTGGGAGGAGTCGAGCTGGGAGACGATCGACCGGTTCGAGGCCGACGTCATCATGGTCGACCGGCGCACCGGCAACCTCCAGCCGGACCAGCTCGCGGAGTCCAAGCCGACCTGGCGCCGGCTGCCCGCGGTCGCCGCCGGGCAGGTGATCCCGTGGCAGAGCGAGGCGCACCACAGCTACGCCGGCCACGCGCCGCTGATCGAGGCGCTCACCGACGCCCTGCGCGACGCGAAGCAGGTGATCCGGTGAGCGCCGCGACCGCCAACCCGTTCCGCTTCTTCGACATCACCGTCGCCGGCGTCGAGCGCCTGTCGCCCACCATGATCCGGGTCGAGTTCGCCGGCCCGCGGCTCGCCGCGATGGAGTCCGCGGGCCGCGACCAGCGCATCAAGCTGTTCTTCCCGCACCCGGGCCAGGACGCGCCGGTCATGCCCGACGACGACGGCAGCAACTGGTACCCGGCCTGGCAGGCGCTCGACCCTGCGGTGCGCGGCATCATGCGCACGTACACGACGCGCAGCCTCGATCGCGCACCCGACCGGCTCGTGGTCGACTTCGCCGTGCACGGCGAGGTCGGCCCGGGGTCCCGCTGGGCGCTCGGCGCCGCCCCCGGCGACCGGCTCAGCGTGCTGGCCCCGATCGTCGCGGAGAACGTGGCGTACGACTTCCGCCCGCCGGACGGCACCGACTGGATGCTGGTCACCGCCGACGAGACCGCGCTGCCCGCCGTCGCCGGCATCTTCGCGGCGCTGCCCGCGGGCGTGCCCGTACGCGCCTGGATCGAGGTGGCCGACGGCGGCGACCGCCTGGAGCCGCCCACCGCGGCGGACGCCGACGTCACCTGGCTCGTACGCGGCCGGGACGCGCCGGTGGAGGACGCCCTGCGCGCCGCGGAGCTGCCCGGGGGCACGCCGTACGCCTGGATCGCCGGGGAGTCGGCGACGGTCCGTGCCGTACGCCGCCATCTGGTGCGCGAACGGGGCTTCGACCGCAAGGCGGTGACGTTCTCCGGCTACTGGCGGCGCGGCACCACGGAGGACCAGCTGCTCGCGGCGGCGGAGTCCGCCTGACGGCGGTGCGCCGTCGGGGGGTAATCCGGTGGCGCGGTCCGGGGCCCTGGGGCAGGGTGCGTCCATGACCTCGGTAGTGCAGAACATCGCGATCGACTGTGCCGACGCCTACGAACTGTCGCTCTTCTGGAGCGCGGTGACCGGCAGCCCGGTCCATCCGGAGGACGGACCGGGCTCGCCGGAGACGCAGGTGCTGCTGCCCGAGGGCCCGGTGCTGCACTTCAACCAGGTCCCGGAGCCCAAGACCGGCAAGAACCGGATCCACCTGTGCCTGCGGCCCGCGACCCGGCGCGAGGAGGAGGTGGAGCGGCTGCTCGGCCTCGGCGCCGCGTTCGTCGCCGACCACCGCAATCCGGACGGTACGGGCTGGGCGGTCCTCGCCGACCCGGAGGGCAACGAGTTCTGCGTGCTGCGCAGCGCCGCCGAGCGGGAGGCGACGCAGCACT
>NZ_JACBXC010001021.1 GCF_013870535.1 Streptomyces phytophilus
CCAGACCCTAGTCGACCACCGCGGCGACCGCCTCGATCTCCACGAGCTGGTCGGCGTAGCCGAGGACGGTGACGCCCATCAGCGTGCTGGGTACGTCGTGTTCGCCGAAGGCGTCCCGTACCACCTGCCACGCCGCCACCAGGTCCTCCTGCCGGGTCGAGGCGACGAGGACGCGCGTGCTGATCACGTCCGGCAGCGCCGCGCCGGCGTCGGCGAGTGCGGTACGCAGGTTCTCGACGGACTTCGCCGCCTGCCCGGCGAAGTCCCCGACGGCGGCGGTGGAGCCGTCCGCCTCCAGCGGGCAGGCGCCGGCGAGGAAGATCAGCCGGGCCTCGGCGGGCGCAGTGGCGGCGTAGGCGTACTCGGCGATGTCCGACAGGGACGCGGACCGGATCAGTGTGACGGCACGGGGCACGGGCACTCCCTCTGAGCTGGGGCCATGGAGCTTCGACCCTCGCAGGGACGCACCCGCGCCCGCCACCTGTTTACGAGCGGTCCCGGCAGCCGCGGGCGTCACACGGGGCAGGGGTGGTAGTGCAGGCTCAGGGCCTCGTCGACGGCCGTGCTGGTGCGGGTGGAGGCGGCGATGACCTCCGGCCAGGAGCCGTACTTGGCGTACAGCTGGTCGGCGGTCGGGCCGAGCGGGTTGCCGTACTTGGCCTGGTTGCGCTCCTCCAGGACGCGGACCTCCGCCGGCGTCATGCCGGCGCGGGTGATCTCCTTCGCCTGGTTGCGCATGTCGACGAGCTTCCTGGCGATCTCCTCGTCGGAGGCGCCGTCCGCCCGCATCCGGGCCTCGGTGCGGCGCATGTCCTCCAGGAGCCCGTGGTAGCGCATCCGCGTCTGCTGGGCCTCGACCTTCTCGCCCCACGGCAGCACCCGGATCCGGCACACGACGGGATCGGGGCTGGGGCACGGCTCGCTCTCCGGGGCGGGCGGTGCGAGCGGGGCGGTGATGACGGAGCCGCAGGCTCCTGCCGGGCAGGCGGCGGCGGGGTCCGCGGCCGGGCCCGCGAGCAGGGCGGCGGCGGTGAGGAGGGGCGCGAAGAGGAGCGTGAGGGCGCGGCGGAAGCCGGACGCGCCGCGGGGAGCGTATGCAGACATACGCGGAGTTTTGCCTCACGTACGCGTACGGCCCCGCAGGCGCACCGGCGACCACCCCGCCCGGCGGACACCCTCCTTCGGCGTCAGATCACGCCGTCGAGGTCCCTCAGCAGCCGGGCCTTCGAGCGGGCGCCGACCACCGAGCGCACGGGCTCGCCGCCCTGGAAGACGAGCAGCGTCGGCACGGCGAGGACGCCGTGGGCGACGGTCGTCTGCGGGTTGTGGTCCACGTCCAGGCGCACCGCCTTGACCCGGTCGCCCAGTTCGGCGGCGAGCGCGCCGAGGACGGGCGTGAGCTGCTTGCACGAGGGGCACCACTGGGCCGTGAACTGCACCAGCACCGGCACGTCCGCGCGCAGCACCTCCTCGGTGAACGTCTCGTCCGTGACGTACGGAACGCCGTGTGCCGCCGTCTGTGTCTGCGGTGTCGTCATGTGCCCTCTCCCGTCAGCCGCCGCACAGCGGCAGGTCCGTATCGGAACCGCCCGCTCCGCACGGCGACGGCAGCGCCTCGGCGCGCGCCAGCTGTGCGGTCAGGTGGTCGCGCGCCGATCGCAGTTCGGCCATCAGCCCGTCCAGCTCGGCGATCTTCCTGCGGTACACCGCGCGTGCGTCGGGGCACGAGTCGCCCGCCGGATGGCCGGCGCGCAGGCACTCCACGAACGGCCGCGTGTCCTCCAGCTCGAAGCCGAAGTCCTGCAGCGTGCGGATCTGCGCGACGAGCCGCAGCGCGTCGTCGCCGTACACGCGGTGGCCGTTGGCGCCGCGGTCGGCGGCGGGCAGCAGCCCGCGCGACTCGTAGTAGCGCAGGGTCCGCGTGCTGACCCCGGCTCTCTCGGCGAGTTCCCCGATGCGCATACCGCCGACGGTAGACGTTGACGCCGACGTCAGGACAAGCGCGGGCCCGGGGCCCGCGGGGCTACGCCTCCGGCCGGCGGGCGAGGACGTACGCGCGCGTCGTCTCGGGTTCCTCGGGGTAGTGGGCGCGCTCCAGCGTGGCCTCGACGTCGAAGCCGGCCGCCCGGAGCAGGACGGCGACCGCCGCCGGCTCCAGGAAGCGGAAGTCCACGTCCACCGGGTGCCCCCACCAGTCGTCCAGGTGCCGCACCTC
>NZ_JACBXC010001022.1 GCF_013870535.1 Streptomyces phytophilus
CCTGCGAGTGCATCCCGGGGTGCCGCGGCGACGCGGGGGGTAGTGCTGCCCCGGGCGCTGGACGCGAACGAGACCGGGGAGGGGCGGATGCCGCCTAAGCAGCCGTTCGAACTGCCGACCTTCTACCTGCCGTGGCCCGCGCGGCTCAACCCGCACGTCGAGCAGGCGCGGGTGCACTCCCGCGCGTGGGCGCGCGGGATGGGGATGCTGGAGGGCTCGGGCATCTGGGAGACCGCCGACCTCGACGCGCACGACTACGCGCTGCTGTGCGCGTACACCCACCCCGAGTGCTCCGCGGACGTGCTGTCGCTGGTCACCGACTGGTACGTGTGGGTGTTCTTCTTCGACGACCACTTCGTGGAGGCGTTCAAGCGCGACCGCGACCGGGCCGGCGCCAAGGCGTACCTGGACCGGCTGCCGGCGTTCATGCCCCTGGAGACCTCCGGCGCGGCCGTGCCGGAGCCGCGCAACCCGGTCGAGGCGGGGCTCGCGGACCTGTGGGCGCGGACCGTGCCCGCGATGTCGGCGGGATGGCGGCGGCGGTTCGCGCAGAGCACGGTCAACCTGCTCGACGAGTCGCTGTGGGAGCTGGCCAACATCGACGAGGGGCGGGTGGCCAACCCCGTCGAGTACGTCGAGATGCGCCGCAAGGTCGGCGGGGCGCCGTGGTCCGCGGGGCTGGTGGAGTACGCCGCCGCGGCGGAGGTGCCGGACCGGGTGGCCGCGTCCCGGCCGCTGCTGGTGCTGCGCGACACCTTCGCCGACGCCGTGCACCTGCGCAACGACCTCTTCTCGTACCAGCGCGAGGTCGAGGACGAGGGTGAGCTGAGCAACGGCGTCCTCGTGATGGAGACGTTCCTCGGCTGCGGTACGCAGGAGGCCGCCGAGCTGGTCAACGACCTGCTGACGTCCCGGATGCAGCAGTTCGAGCACACCGCCCTCACCGAACTGCCCGTGCTCTTCGCCGAGGAGGAGCTGACCCCGGCCCAGTGCGCGCGCGTGGCGGCGTACGCGAAGGGGCTGCAGGACTGGCAGTCGGGCGGGCACGAGTGGCACCTGCGCTCCAGCCGGTACATGAACGAGGGTGCCGTGGCCGCCGCCCCGTACGCACCCGCGGGGCCGGGGACGAGCGTGCGCGGGCTGCTGACCGCGACCGGGGCGACGCGGCTGCGCTCGCACGCGCACATGCCGCACCAGCGGGTCGGCCCGTCGATCGTGCCCGAGATGCGCATGCCGTACCGGCTGCGGCTCTCCCCGCACCTCGACACCGCCAGGTCCCGGACCGTCGACTGGTGCCGCCGGGTGGGCATCCTGCGGCCCCAGCCGGGCGTGCCGGGCTCGCATGTCTGGGACGCGAGGCGACTGCACGGCTACGACCTCCCGCTCTGCGCCTCAGGGCTGCATCCGGACGCCGACGAGGAGGAGTTGGTCCTGGCCTCGCTGTGGCTGGCCTGGGGCACGTACGGGGACGACTACTACCCGGCCGTCTTCGGCCGCGCCCGCGATCTGGCCGGGGCACGGGCCTCGAACGACCGGCTCAAGCTGTGCATGCCGCTCGACGATGGGACGCCGGCGCCGCCGGCGAACGCGCTGGAACGCGGGCTGGCCGACCTGTGGCGGCGGACGGCCGGGCCGATGGCACCGGCGGAGCGGGGGCACTTCCGGGCGACGGTGGAGGTCATGCTCGACGCCTGGCTGTGGGAGCTTTCCAACGAGGCGCAGCACCGCGTCCCCGACCCGGTCGACTACATCGAGATGCGGCGGGCGACGTTCGGTTCCGACATGACGAAGTACCTGTGCCGGCTGCGCCGGGGGGTTGCCGTGCCGGCCGAGGTCTACGACAGCGGGCCGGTGCGGGCGCTGGAGAACTCCGCCATGGACTACGCCTGCCTGCTCAACGACCTCTTCTCCTACCAGAAGGAGATCGAGTACGAGGGCGAGATCCACAACGGCGTGCTGGTGGTGCAGACCTTCTTCGGCATCGGCTACCCCGAGGCCGTGCGGATCGTGCACGACCTCACGACGGGGCGGATGCGGGAGTTCGAGCACGTGCTGGAGACCGGGCTGCCGGTGCTGTACGAGGACCTGGGAGCGTCGCAGGAGACGCGCGCGGCGCTGGACGGCTACGTACGCGACCTGCAGAACTGGATGGCCGGGATCCTCAACTGGCACGTGCACGTGCGGCGGTACGGGGCCGCGGAGCTGGCGGAG
>NZ_JACBXC010001023.1 GCF_013870535.1 Streptomyces phytophilus
CGGCCTGGTGCCGCTGGCGCTCGCCGGCCACCGCCACCACCGCAAGCAGCACGACCTGCCGGACGGTACGCGGCTGATGGTGGAGGGCTCTGCGGGCGGCGGCGGGCTGCGCGCGGTGGAGGAGGACGTACCGGAGAAGGTGAGCGCGTCCGTGCTCTATCTCGACCGGAGTACGCGCAGGCTGCAGGCGTGGGACGAGATCACGCTGGGCGGGCTGGGGCTGACGTCGGCGGAGGTCAGCCGCCATCTCGTCGAGGGGAACCGGCCCGGTGGCGCCGAAGGGACGGACCCGCCGGCCACCCCCGGCGAGGACTCTTGACAGCCCTCCCTCACAAGAATTAACTCAACCAGACGCGAACCAACAGAGTGCAACACGTCAGTTCATCGGTTCCTCCTGCTCATCCGATGTGTAAGGAGCACCCGTGCCCATCCTCGGCCCGCTGGGACGGCGGCCGGCCGGCACCATGCTGACCGCGTTCACTGTCCTGGCCACCGCCTGGCTGTCGCCCGCCGCGGCGACGCCCGTCCCCGACTCCCCGACCCGTACGGCCTCAACCTCCGATGTCTGGACGGTGGCCGCCCCAGAGAACAACAAAGATCAACTCACCGCCGACGTCGTACGCGACGGCTCCACCGGCGCCCTGACCCTGACCGTCCGCCGCGGCGCGGCCGACGTCCTCCCCGACTCCCCGCTCGGCCTGCGCACCAAGGACGCGGACCTGACCCGCGGGCTCGAACTCCTCGGCCGCGACGACCGCCGCGTGCACGAGAAGTACGAGATGACCACCGGCAAGCAGCGCCGCGTCGACTCCCCCATGACGGAGTCCCGCTTCGCGCTGCGCGGCGACGGCGGCGTCCGCATGGACCTCGTCGTCCGCGTCGCCCGCGACGGCGTCGCGTTCCGCTACGAACTGCCGGACTCGAAGGGCACCGTCGTCACCGGCGAGGCCAGCGGCTACCGCCTGCCGGCCGACGCGCCCGCCTGGCTGCTTCCGCACACCTCCTGGTACGAGGAGGTGCGGAACGAGACCACCGCCGGCGGGGCCCCCGCCGACGACTACGGCTACCCCGCGCTCTTCGAGGTCGGCCCCGGCGCCGCGACGGCAGGCACCGCAGGCACCGCAGGCACCGCCGGTGCGAAGGCCGCCGACGACGGCTACGTGCTGCTCACCGAGGCCGGCATGGACTCCACCTACCCCGGCAGCAAGCTCGCGCACGCCGCCGGCAGCGGCGCGTACGACGTCGCGCTCGCCGAGGCGGAGGTCGTCTCGCCCGGCGACCTGGCGACCCCGTGGCGTACCGCGATCGTCGGCGACCTGGCGACCGTCACCGAGTCGACGCTCGTCAGCGACCTCGCGCCGGACGCGGAGTTCTCCGACACCTCCTGGATCCGCCCCGGCACCGTCTCCTGGTCCTGGCTCGTCGAGCACGACAGCCCGCGGGACTTCGAGCGGCAGAAGGACTACGTCGACTACGCCGCCGCGCACGGCTGGGAGTACACGCTCGTCGACGAGGGCTGGAGCCGCGAGTGGGTGCCCGAGCTGGTGCGGTACGCGCGCACCAAGGGCGTCGACATCCTGCTCTGGTTCCGCTGGTGGGAGGTCGACACGCCGCAGGAGATGGACACCGTCTTCGGCGAGCTGAACGACTGGGGCGTCAAGGGCGTCAAGGTCGACTTCATGAACTCCGGCGGGGGCGAGCCGGAGGGCGTCGGCAGGCACGCCTGGTACGAGGACGTGCTCGCCGCCACCGCCGAGCACGAGCTGCTCGTCAACTTCCACGGCGCGACGCTGCCGAAGGGCCTCCAGCGCACCTGGCCGCACCTGATGACGTACGAGGCGGTGCGCGGGCACGAGTACTACTCCTTCGACCAGCCCCTCACGCCCACGTACAACACGATGCTGCCGTTCACCCGGAACGTCGTCGGCTCCGCCGACGTCACCCCGGGCACCTTCTCCATGACCAACAGGACGCACAGCGACGCGCACGAGCTGGCGCTGCCCGTCGTGTACGAGTCCGGTCTCCAGCACCCCGCGGACAGCCCGGAGACGTACGCCGCGCTGCCCGAGGCCGAGCGCGTGCTCGACCAGCTGCCCACGGTGTGGGACGAGACCCGCTACCTCGGCGGGCGGCCCGGCGACGACGCGGTGCTGGCGCGGCGCGCCGGCGACCGGTGGTTCGTCGGCGGCATCCACGCGGGCGCGGCCGG
>NZ_JACBXC010001024.1 GCF_013870535.1 Streptomyces phytophilus
CCCGCTCCGCGCACGTGCACACCCTGTCCGACCGACCCCGCTCATCAACCTCCGCGCAGAGGAGTCCCCTCATGACCTCGCACACGTCCGCCGCCGGTACGACCGCGGGCACCGGATCCATCCGCATCCGCATCCGCATCCTGGCCGTCGTCGCCGCGACGATCGCCGCGGCCGCGGTGTGGCTCATCGCCGACGCCGCCGGCGCCTCCCTCGCCGTCGACCAGGGCGACGGGCCCAAGGACCTGACGTTCGGCTCGGTCTTCCTGTTCGCACCCGGCGCGGCCCTGGCCGGCTGGGGCCTGCTGGCGCTGCTGGAGAAGTTCAAGCCGGCCGGCGCGCTGAAGCTCTGGACCGTGATCGCCTCGGTGGTGCTGGTGCTCTCGTTCGGCCTGCCCTTCGGCATGGACTCCACCGGGGGCACCCGCGTCGCCCAGCTCCTCATGCACCTGGTGACCGGCGTGACCGTCATCTCGGTACTGCGCCGCTCGTCGACCGGCGCCTCCGACAGCTGAGCACGTCGCCACCCCAACCACCGCACGAGAGGAATCCCATGACTACCCAGAGCGTGCAGATCCCCGGCTACACCGCCGGGACCTGGTCGATCGACCCGGTCCACTCGGACGTCTCGTTCGTCGTGCGCCACCTCGGCGTCTCGAACGTGCGGGGCCGCTTCGACTCCTTCGCGGGCGAGATCGTCACGGCCGCGGACCCGCTGCAATCCAGCGTGCGGGTCACCATCGACGCGGCGTCGGTCAACACGAACAACGACCAGCGCGACGGGCAGGTCAGGTCCGCCGACTTCCTCGACGTCGCCACCCATCCGAGCCTGACCTTCGTCTCCTCCGGGGTCCGGGCCGACGGGGAGTCGTTCCTCGTCGACGGCGATCTGACCGTGCGCGGCGTGACGCGCCCGGTGACGCTCACCCTGGAGCCCAGCGGCTTCGGCAAGGGCTTCGACGGGGCGAGGATCGCCGGGTTCTCCGCCGCCACCGCGATCAGCCGCAAGGAGTTCGGCATCGCCCAGGGCCCGACCGGCATGGCCGTGGGCGACAACATCCGGATCCAGCTGGAGGTGGAGGCGGTCGAGCAGGGCTGAGACCCCCATCGGCTACGGGCCCGGGCCGCGCCCGGGCCCGTAGCCGTACGTCTGGTCCGCGCCGCCTCAGCCCCGCCGCGGCATGCGCGCCAGCACGGACAGCACCACCGACTCCGGTACGCCCGAGACCAGTTCCGCGCCCTTCGGGCCGTCCAGGACGAACGACAGCCCCGACGTGGCCTTCTTGTCGAGCCGCATCAGCGCCACCAGGTCCCCGTCCGCGGGACCGGCCGGCAGTTCCCAGGGCAGGCCGTAGTGGCGTACGACGTCCAGGTGCTCGGCGACCCGGTCCGCGCCGATGCGCCCCAGCGCACCCGCGAGCCGCCCCGCGAAGACGGTCCCGACGGCCACCCCCTCGCCGTGCCGCATGGCGAAGTCGGTGGCGCGCTCCAGGGCGTGCCCCAGCGTGTGGCCGTAGTTGAGCAGGTGGCGCAGCCCGGCGTCCCGTTCGTCGGCCGCGACGATGTCGGCCTTGCGCGCGACGCTCGCCGCGATCTGCTCCGCCAGCGGGCGCCCGCGCAGGTCGCCGGCGCCGATGAAGTGGCAGCGGGCGATCTCGCCGTATCCGTTGGTCCACTCGCGCGGCGGCAGCGTCCGGAGGTAGTCGGTGTCGCAGAGCACGGCCGCGGGCTGCCAGTACGCCCCGACGAGGTTCTTGCCGTGCGGCAGGTTCACCGCGGTCTTTCCGCCGACGCTCGCGTCCACCTGCGCCAGCAGCGTGGTGGGCAGGTGTACCACCGGCAGGCCCCGGTGGTACAGCGCCGCCGCCAGCCCGACCGAGTCGGTGGTCGTGCCCCCGCCGCAGGAGACGACGGCGTCGGCGCGGCTCAGCCCGAACTCGGCGAACGCCCGGCACATCCGCTCCACGGTGGCCAGCGTCTTGTCCTGCTCGCCGTCGCGCGCGGTGAGGAACAGGGTCTCCACCCCGGTCTCCGGCAGGTCGGCGCGCGGTCTGGCCGACACGACCGCCACCCGCCGCGCGCCGATGCCGGCGAGCACGCCGGGCAGCAGGTCCCGGACGCCCGGCCCGATATGGACGGCGTACGAGCGCTCGCCCAGCCGCACGACGATGCGCCGGGCGGCTCCGGTCTCCTTGGATGTGGTCATGAGC
>NZ_JACBXC010001025.1 GCF_013870535.1 Streptomyces phytophilus
AGACGGATCCCGGCGTACGCCTCCTGCCCTGGCCGCCGCACCACAGCGCCGCCGCGACGGCGGACAGCGCGCTGCGCCTGCTGACGTTCGCGGTGCCGGTCGCGCTCTGGACCGCCCGGCTCGCCGGCGCCTGGTCCTGAGGCCGCAGGGCATCACACCCGGCTCACCCGGCGGAGACCTTGTGGACCTCGGTCTCGTCGGGGCGTAGGGGCCGGCCGTCCGCCGACAGCACCTCCAGCCCGCGCAGGCGCCGCCCCTCCCGCCGGTCGAGCAGTTCCGAGTGCGGTTCGCCGGGCGCGAAGGAGTTCGCCTCGCCCCACTGCCGCAGCGCCACGATGACGGGGAAGAGCGCCTCGCCCTTCGGCGTCAGGACGTATTCGCGGTAGGCGCTGCCGTCCGAGGCGGGGACGGACGCGAGGATGCCGCCGTCGACGAAGGTGCGCAGCCGCGCGGTGAGGATGTTCTTCGCCACCCCGAGGCTGCGCTGGAACTCCCCGAAGCGCCGGCTGCCGTCGAAGGCGTCCCGGACGATCAGCAGCGACCACCAGTCGCCGATCGCGTCCACCGACCGGGCGACGGGGCACTCGTTGTCGTCGAAGCGCGTCCTGGCCACCATGGCGTTCCTCCCTCGAATGCAGTTGCAACATGCTACCAAGCAAGGTTACCGTCACCCTGGTAGCAAGATGAAACCAGAAGTGAGGGAGGGTGCGCCCATGTCCGGCACAGGTGAGGCCGTTGCACGGCAGGCGGAGGCCCGTAGCGGAGAGGAACCCGTCCTGTCCCGCGGCATCGTCGTGCTCTTCGCCTTCGCCTGCGCCGCCGCGGTGGCCAACGTCTACTTCTCCCAGCCGCTCCTGGTGGCCATGGGCGACGACCTCGCGATGAGCCCGGCGCTCGTCGGCGGCATCGTCACCCTCACGCACGTCGGCTACGGGCTGGGGCTCTTCTTCCTCGTGCCGCTGGGCGACATGGCCGACCGCAGACGGCTCGTCGTGGCCCAGTTGCTGCTGCTGGTGGCGGCGCTGACCGCGGTGGCCGCCGCGCCCACGGCGGCGGTACTGCTCGCCGGCATGGCCGCGATGGGGCTGCTCGCGGTCGTCACGCAGACGCTGGTGGCCTTCGCCGCCTCGCTGGCCCCGCCCGCCGCGCGCGGCCGGGTCGTGGGGCTCGTCACCGGCGGGGTGGTCATCGGCATCCTCCTCGCCCGTACCGTCTCCGGCGTCCTGGCCGACCTCGCGGGCTGGCGCTCCGTCTACCTCGCCTCGGCCTCGCTCACCGCCCTGCTCGCCCTGGTGCTCCACCGCGTGCTGCCGCGGCACGGCGGCGCCCCCCAGGCGGTGCTGCGCTACGGGCAACTCCTGCGCTCCACCGTCTCCTTGTTCGTACGCGAACCGCTGCTGCGGCTCCGGGCGCTGTTCGGGCTCCTGATCTTCGCCTCGTTCAGCACCCTGTGGAGCAGCGTCGCGCTGCCGCTCGGCGAGCCCCCGTACTCCCTGTCGCACACCGCCGTCGGGATGCTGGGTCTGATCGGCGTCGTGGGCGCGCTGGCCGCGTCCGCGGCCGGCCGCCTGAACGACCGCGGGCTCTCCGGGCGGACCACCGGCACCGCTCTGGCACTGCTCGCCCTCTCGTGGCTGCCCCTCGCCTTCACGCGCAACTCCCTCTGGGCGCTGGTGGCCGGGGTGATCCTGCTCGACCTCGCCGTCCAGGCGGTCCACGTCACGAACCAGACCCTGATCTACGCGCTGCGCCCGGACGCCGGCAGCCGCCTCATCGGCGGGTACATGGTCTTCTACTCGGTCGGCAGTGCCACCGGCGCCATCGGCGCGACCGCCCTCTACGCGGCGGCCGGATGGGGTGCCGTCTGCGCCCTGGGTGCCGGGTTCGGCGGCCTGGGGTTCGTGCTGTGGCTGGTCACCCGGCGCGGCGCGGCGGCAGGCGCCCGCCGGGTGTGACCGCTCCGCGTCCGTTGACGCTTCGCGGACGCCCGGATACGTTCAACTTCAACGTTTTGTTGAACGCCGGGAGGGTGCATGGTGGCGCAGGACGATTCGCCCGCTACGTCGATCGGCGCCCCCGTACGGGACCGGATCGCCGCCGCCCTCGCCCCCGTCGACGCCGAACTCGCCCGCCGGTACCCCGGCGACCCCGGCACCCGCCAACCCGTGCACACCGTCTACGTCCCCGCCGACGCCTTCGGC
>NZ_JACBXC010001026.1 GCF_013870535.1 Streptomyces phytophilus
CACGTCGACGGGCGTCCCCTGTACGTCGCCACCGGCACGACCCGGGTCCCCGGGCTGGAGACCGCGAGCCCGTGGAACGACGGGATCTTCGTCTGGACGGCCCGCTCCCTGCGCGGCCCCTGGCGGCTCGCCGACACGACCGGCATCCGGCCGGACGCGGAGAAGGGCAAGGTGTGGTCGCCGGAGTTCGCCGGCGAGAACCGGCCGGGACGCACCGTCGTCGCGCCCTGGCAGGAGCACTGGCACGACGACGAGTTCGGCCGGCGCGGCAACGCCTGGGCGCCGGAGGTGCACTACTTCCGCGGCACCTGGTACGTGGTGGCCTGCATGGGCGCGCACTCGCGGAAGGTCGGCTCGTTCCTGCTGGTCAGCGACGGCGGACCGGAGGGCCCGTACCGGCTGGCGGAGGGCAACCGCGACAAGCCCTTCGGCGACCCGATCCCCGGCGGGCCGCCGTACATCGAGCCCGGCGCGCGCCACCACATCGACGGGAGCCTGTACAGCGGGGGACTGACAGTTGACCTCTCGCCTCGATCTACAGACGTCGGATCAACCCGGCGGCCATCCGGCCTTCCCTGCCCAGCTCCGGAGGAGTTCGATTCCTCCCCGGCCTGAAGGCCGGGGCAACCTCGGAGGTTCTCGGTGACCTGCCCCACCGCGCCCAACATCGTGTTCGTGATGACCGACCAGCACCGCCCCGACTTCATGGCGGGCGAGGGCTTCGGTCTGGACACCATGCCCTTCCTCGACTCCCTCGCCGCCGGCGGCGTCCGGTTCCGGCGCGCGTACACCACCGCGCCCGCCTGCGTCCCCGCCCGCACCAGCCTGCTCACCGGCCGGTGGCCCAGCACCCACCGGGTGCGGCAGAACTCCACCCCGCAGGGCGTGGTCCGCGGCGACGACCTGCTCGACGTGCTCGGCGGCGCCGGCTACCAGCGCTTCTACGCCGGCAAGACCCACATGTACCGCGGCCGGAAGGAGTTCTTCGACGCCTTCTCCGGCCCGTACGGGCACGAGGCCGGCCCCGACGAGACCCCCGGGCAGCAGGAGTTCGCCGCCTGGCTGCGCTCCGTCGACCACGGCCCGACGACCGAGCCGACCCCGTTCCCGGTGGAGCTGCAGTTCGCGCACCGGATCGTCTCCGACGCCATCGGGCAGATCGACGCCCGCGACCGCGACCGGCCGTTCTTCTCCTGGGTGTCGATGCCCGAGCCGCACAACCCGTACCAGGCGCCGGAGCCGTACTTCTCGCTGTTCGGCGAGGACGAGGTGCCCGCGCGCGCCTGCGGGCCCGAGGCCGCGGTGCGCAAGGGCGGGGCGTACAAGTGGCTGCGGGAGCTGGTGGAGGAGAAGCGGCCCGGGTACGACCGGCTCTGGCGGCGCTACCGCGCCACGTACTGCGGGATGCTCCGCCTCATCGACGACCAGCTCCGCCGGCTCGTCGACCATCTGAAGGCGCAGGACGTCTGGCGGGACACCCTGCTGATCTTCCTCGCCGACCACGGCGACTACGCGGGCGACTACGGCCTCCAGCGCAAGGGCGCCGGGATGCCGGAGGTGCTGGCGCGGATCCCGATGGTCGTGCACGGCTGCGGCGTCGAGCCCCGCGACAACCGCAGGGACTTCGTCTCGCTCGCCGACATCCTCCCCACCCTCTGCGAGGTGATCGGCCGGCCCATCCCCCTCGGCGTCCAGGGCCGCAGCCTGTGGCAGCTGCTCTCCGGCGCCGACTACCCGGCCGCCGAGTTCGCCGACATCGTCACCGAGCGCGGCTACGGCGGCCTCCCGTACCCGGACGACGCGCGGCCCGAGCTGCACTTCCCGTACGAGGGGACCAGGTACGACGAGCTGAACACCGTGACGCAGAGCGGCTTCTCGCGGATGCTGCGGCACGACCGCTACAAGCTCTACCAGCACGTGGACGGGACGGGCGAGCTGTACGACGTCGTCGCCGACCCGATGGAGCTGGACGACCGCTGGAACCACCCGGGCATGCGGCGCGTACAGGCCGACCTGACGCAGCGCCTGCACCGCTGGGCGCTCCGCCTCACCGACGACCTCCCCGACGGCGTCTACGACCCCAAGCTGCCGCCGCACAACTGGCACCGGTCCTGAAGGAGGCACGGCGCATGCACCCCGGAGCGACCCCCCGCCGCACCGACAACGGCCGGCACCTGCTGCCTCCCCCGTCCCGCCGTA
>NZ_JACBXC010001027.1 GCF_013870535.1 Streptomyces phytophilus
CGCACCACCCGGGCCGTCAGCCGCCGTCGCTCTCCCGCGCGTCCTCCGCGACCGCCGCGGCCGCCTTGCGCGCAGCGACCAGCACCGGGTCCCACACGGGCGAGAACGGCGGTGCGTACCCCAGGTCAAGGGCCGTCATCTGCTCCACCGTCATGCCCGCGGTCAGCGCCACCGCCGCGATGTCCACCCGCTTGCCCGCGCCCTCGCGGCCGACGATCTGCACGCCGAGCAGCCGGCCCGTGCGCCGCTCCGCGAGCATCTTCACGTGCATGGGCGCGGCCCGCGGGTAGTAGCCGGCGCGGCTGGTGGACCGGATGGTGACCGTCACGTACTGCAGGCCCACCTCGCGCGCCTGCGCCTCCAGCAGACCCGTACGGGCGATCTCCAGGTCGCACACCTTGCTGACGGCCGTGCCGACCACGCCGGGGAAGGTGCCGAAGCCGCCGCCGACGTTGCGGCCGATGACCTGCCCGTGCTTGTTGGCGTGGGTGCCCAGCGGGATGTACCGCTCGCGGCCGGACACCAGGTCGAGCACCTCGACGCAGTCGCCGCCCGCCCACACGTTCTCCTGCCCGCGCACCCGCATCGCCAGGTCCGTCAGCAGCCCGCCGGACTCGCCCAGCGGCAGGCCCGCGTCCCGCGCGAGCCCGGTCTCCGGGCGCACCCCGAGGCCGAGCACGACGACGTCCGCCGGGTACTCGCCCTTCACCGTGGCCACGCCGCGCACCTCGCCGTCAGTGCCGGTGAGGATCCCGGTGACCTCCGCGCCCGTGACGGTCTCGATGCCGTTGCCGTTCATGGCCTCGTGCACCAGGGCGCCCATGTCGGGGTCCAGGGTGTTCATGGGCTGGGCGGCGCCCTCCAGCACGGTGACGTGGATGCCGCGGTGGCAGAACGCCTCCGCCATCTCCACCCCGATGTACCCGGCGCCGACCACGACCGCGTGCCGCACCCGCTGCTTCTCCAGCCGGTCCAGCAGGTCCTGACCGTCGTCCAGGCTCTGCACGCCGTGCACGCCCGGGCCGTCGATGCCGGGCAGCGGCGGGCGCAGCGGGCGGGCGCCGGTGGCGACGACCAGGTGGTCGAAGCCGTGCCAGCGCTCCTGCGCGCCGCCCTCCTCGTCGAGGGCCCGGGTGCGTACGCACTGCCGGTCGAGGTCGATCTCGGTGACCTCGGTACGCATCCGCAGGTCGATGCCCCGCCGGCGGTGCTCCTCCGGGGTGCGGGCGATGAGCTGGTCCCGCTCGGCGACCTCGCCGCCCACCCAGTACGGAATGCCGCAGGCGGAGTACGACGTGAACCGGCCGCGCTCGAACGCGGTGATCTCCAGCTCGTCCGGCGTCCGCATCCGACGCGCCTGCGATGCGGCGGACATCCCCGCCGCATCGCCGCCGATGACCACCATCCGCTGCTTGGCCCCCATGACGCTCCCTTTCGTCGCCGTGAGGGACACGCTACGTCCGGTTACCCGGGCTCGCTGCCCTGGGGTGTCGGCTGTCCGGGAAACGGACTGGGCGGCGGGGTGACGTGCCGCCGCGGCAGCCGGCCGCGCAGCCACCGCCAGAACAGGAGGAGCAGGACGAGGAGCGCGGCGAAGGGCAGCGACGCGGAGACCGCGATCAGCACCCCGCGCAGCCCCGTGACGAAGGCGTCCCAGCCCCCGGCCAGCGCGTCGGTGACGCCGGTGCCGTCGTCCTCGTCCGCCGGCGGCGCGGCGGCGGGCCGGCGCAGCTCCAGGGTGATCGTGCCGAGCGCGGTGCGGTCCTCCAGCGAGGACTGCTGGGCGAGGAGCGCCTCCAGGTCGGCCTGGCGGGTGCCGAGTTCGCTCTCCAGGGTGACGACGTCAGCGAGTTTCGTGGCGTCGTCCATCAGGCCGCGGATGCGGTCGACGCTCGCGCGCTGGGACCGCACCCGGCTGTCGACGTCCACGACCTGGTCGGTGACGTCCTCCACCTTCACGTCGCGCTCGACGACCCGGCCGAGTTCGGCGACGCCGCCGAGGACGGTGCCGTACTCGTCGGCGGGCACCCGCAGGGTGAGCCGGGTGCGCGCGGGGGCGCCGGGCTCCTGGCTGGCCGACTCGTCGCCGACGTAGCCGCCGGCGCCCTCGGCGAGCGAGCGGGCGGAGTCGGCGGCGCCGGCCACGTCCTTGGTGCGCACGGTGATCTCGGCGGTGCGGACGAGCGCCTGCGGCGCG
>NZ_JACBXC010001028.1 GCF_013870535.1 Streptomyces phytophilus
ATGTGCGGTGTCCTCGGTGAGGGTTCCTCGGGGGAAGAGGGACTGTTGCTCAAGGGAGGTGTTCGGCTACTCCAGGGAGGTCTTCAGCGCGTCGACTTCCTCGTACGCCTCACGCGCGGCCTCGTCGGGACCCGTCTGCCCCGAGGTCATCGCGCCGACGGCCTTGGCGACGGGCAGTTCGCCGTTGGTGGCGCCGACGAGCGCGCCCTCGCCCTGGTCGATGCCCCACCGCTTCATGTCGCCGACGCCGGCGACGAGCTGGTCGAGCAGTTCGGGGGAGAAGACCTCCTCCATGGACTTCCTGGTGTCGACGCCCATGTCGCTGGCGCGCCAGGCGTCGACGTAGCGCTCGGGCTCCCCGGGGGTGCCGGTACGGACCGGGATCTTGCCCTCGGGCGCCATCCCGAACCAGTCCTCGTAGCCGGCGCTCATCATGTACTCGATGAACTCGGTCGACGCCTCGGTCTCGGCGGTCCTGGTGGCCAGCCACGAGGTGATCTCGCCGAACTGGGCGGGCTCGGTGCCGCCGGGGCCCGTCAGCGCGGTGACGATGCCGCTGTTCTCCGCCAGGAACCCGGGGTCGTCCTTGCACTCGGCGCAGCTCGGCAGGGCGTCGTTGCGCAGCCCGGCCAGCTCGTCCAGCAGGAACGAGGACCAGATGATCATGCTGGACCGGCCGGCGAAGTAGGTGGCGCGGGTGGTGTCGACGGTCTGCAGCCCGGGCGGGCCGTACCGGCGGGCGAGGGAGTCGTACGCCTCGAAGGCGGTGCGGCACGCCTCGGAGTCCAGGCCGATGTCGCCGGCGTCGTCGACGAGGTCGCAGCCGCCCGCGAGGGCGAGGTCCTCGAAGCTCTGCTGGGTGAAGACGTCGGCGGGGTCGGTGGCGACGGAGATGCCGTCGCGGCCCTCGGTGTCCAGCGTCTCGGCGGCCTTCAGCAGGCTCGCGTAGTCGTCGGGGACGTCCAGGCCGGCCTCGCGGAAGAGGTCCTGGCGGTACGCGACGATCTGCACCCAGGCGTCGGAGGGCACCCCGAGCCGGGTGCCGCCGTCGGCGGTCAGGCGCAGCCCGTTGGCGTCGAAGGTGTCCTTGCCGAGCCGGTCGACGACCTCGGCGGGGATGCGGGTGTTCAGCAGCTCGTTGCTGTACATCTGCCAGGACTGGCCGAGCGGCACGGCCCCGATCACGTCCGGCAGGTCACCGGCGGCGGCGGCCGACATGATGAGCTGCGGGAGCTGGTTCTCGTCGACGCCGACGAGTTCGACCTCGACGCCGCTCTCCTCCTCGAAGCGGTCGATGACCTTCCGGGTGTGGGCGATGCGGTCGGTCAGGCTCTCCTCCGACCACACGGTGATCTTCCGGTCGGGCCTGCCCGGACCGGAGGCGTCGGTGGCGCAGCCGGCGAGCACCCCCATGGCGAGGGTGCCCGCGAGCAGGGCCGAGGTCCTCGACCGCCGGGTCCACGTGCGCATGTTCTGATCCTTTGACTGTTCCTTGGATCGACTTAAGCGTTGGCGGACTGCATCACACCACTACTTTTTCATGTTGACAAGACATAAGTCTGAGATATCTTCGACGCAAGTCGTTAACAGCCGTGCCCCCGACCAGCCCAACCGGAGCACCCACCGTGGAACGCGTCGTCCAGTTCACCGCCCCCCGCCAGGTCGAGGTCGCCGAGCACGAGAGCGCCCCGCTGCCGCCCGGCCACCTGCGGGTCCGTACCCGCTACTCCGGCATCTCCGCCGGGACCGAACTCACCGCCTACCGGGGTACGAATCCGTATCTGACCCGCTCCTGGGACCCCGGGGCCCGGCTCTTCCGCGAGGACGCGGCGGGCCTTTCGTATCCGGTCGCCGGCTGGGGCTACTCCGAGGTCGGCGAGGTCACCGAGGTCTCCCCCGAACTGGCCGGCACCCCCGGGCTGCCCGCAGCCGGCGACCAGGTCTGGGGCATCTGGGGCCACCGCAGCGAGGGCGTCGTCCCCGCCGAGCGGCTGGCCGGGCACACGCTGCCCGCCGGGCTCGACCCGCTCGCCGGGTCGTTCGCCCGGGTCGGAGCCATTGCATACAACGCGGTCCTCGCCGCCGGCATCCACGTCGGCGAGGACGTCGCCGTCTTCGGGCAGGGCGTCATCGGGCACACCGCGGACCTCCGCGAGCAGTCCGTCTCCGTCGCCGAACGCCTGGCCGCGCTGAGTG
>NZ_JACBXC010001029.1 GCF_013870535.1 Streptomyces phytophilus
CGTGGTGTCCGTGCAGGCCGGCGAACGGCAGGGCTCCGGCTTCGCCTTCGACGACCGCGGCCGCATCCTCACCAATGCCCACGTCGTCGGCGGCGCCACCGACGCCACCGTCGTCCTGCACAGCGGGCGGCGGGTCGACGCCGAGGTGCTGGGCCGCAACACCGGCCGGGACGTGGCGGTGCTGGAGGTGGCCGGGTCGTACGCCCCGCGCGCGCTGCCCAGGGGCCGCTCCGCGGACCTGTCCGTCGCCGACTCGGTGCTCGCCATCGGCTCGCCGCTCGGCCTGTCCGGCACCGTCACCTCCGGCATCGTCAGCGCCGTCGACCGCGAGGTCTCCCTCGGCGGCGGCGCCCAGCAGCGGGCGGTGCAGACCGACGCCTCCATCAACCCCGGCAACTCCGGCGGCCCGCTGGTCGACGCGTACGGCCGGGTCGTCGGCATCAACACCGCCATCGCCTCGCTGGACCGGGGCGCCGGCGGCTCGATCGGCATCGGCTTCGCCGTGCCGGTGGAGGATGCGGTCCGGGCGGCGGACTCGATCATCGACGGCGATTAGGTTCGTGGGCATGCGGATACTCGTGGTCGAGGACGAAGAGGACCTGGTGGGCGCGCTCAGGGTCGGACTGGTGCGCTCCGGGTACGCGGTCGACACCGCCGCCGACGTCGACGGCGCGCTGGAGAAACTCGGGGTCAACGACTACGACCTCGTGCTGCTGGACCTCACCCTGCCCGACGGCGACGGCCTCGCCGTCTGCCGCGAGATACGCGCGGCCCCCGGCGGCCCGCGGATCCTGATGCTCACCGCCCGCGACCGCCTCGCCGACCGGGTGCGCGGCCTGGACGCGGGCGCCGACGACTACCTCGTCAAGCCGTTCGCGCTGCCCGAGCTGCTCGCGCGGATACGGGCCCTGCTGCGCCGCGACGAGGGCGGCACGTCCGTCGTGGAGGTCGGCGAGCTGCGGCTGGACACCGCCAGGTTCGAGGCGTACCGGGGGATGCGCCCGCTGCGGCTCACCCCCAAGGAGTTCGGGGTGCTGCACTACCTGATGACGCGCCCCGGCCGCGTCGTCTCCGCCGAGGAGCTGCTGGAGCACGTCTGGGACGAGAACGCCGACCCGTTCACCAACACCGTGCGCGTCACGGTCGGTTCGCTGCGCCGCAAGGTCACCGGCCAGGACGAGCCGCTGATCGAGACCGTCATCCGGCACGGCTACCGGCTGAAGGAGGAGACCCGGTGAGGCGGCCCCGGCTGCCGCTCCCGGCGTTCGTCCACACCATCCGCTTCCGACTCACGGTGCTCTACTCGGTGCTGGTGTTCTGCCTGACCGCGCTCGTCCTCGGCGGCGCGTACGTCGCCGTGCAGCGCAGCGGCGACGCCCAGCCGGTCAGCAAGGAGCTGGAGGCCGAGAAGCAGATCGACGGCGTGGCGGTCGGGCGGATCGACGTCGTCAAGGCCGAGGAGGTCGAGGCCGCCGTCAACTACGAGACGCTGGGCAACCTGCGCACCTTCTCCTTCGCCGTGCTCGGCGGCGTGGCCGTCGCCAGCCTCGGCACCGGCTGGGTGCTCTCCGGCCGGGCGCTGCGCCCCGTACGCGCCATCGCCCGCACCGCCGAGGAGATCCAGGCCGGCAGCGACCTCTCCCGCCGGATCCGGCTCGAAGGACCGCGCGACGAGCTGCGCATGGTCGCCGACACCGTCGACTCGATGCTCGACCGGCTCGACGGCGCCTTCGCCGCGCAGCGCCAGCTCGTCGACGACGCCTCGCACGAGCTGCGCACCCCGCTGGCCATCATCCGGGCCAACCTCGACGCGGTGCTCTCCGTCGAGGAGTCGGAGCCGGAGGAGCGCCGGCGGGCCGTCGCCGTGGTCGACCGGGCCACGACGCGGATGACGCGCCTGGTGGAGGACCTGCTCGCCACCGCGCGGCGCTCCGCCGCCGCGTTCGCCGACGCGGACGTGGACCTGGCGGTGGTGGCGGACGAGGCGTGCGAGGAGTTCGCGCCGCTGGCGGCGGAGCGGGGCCTTGCGATCCGGCGCCGGCTGGACGAGGGCCTGGTGCTGATCGGCGACCCGTACGCGCTGCGCCGCGCCGTCGGCAACCTGCTCTCCAACGCGGTACGCCTCGCGCCCGCCGGCACCCGCATCACGGTCGCCGCCGGCCGGGCGGAGGGCTGGCTGTGGATCGCCGTGCAGG
>NZ_JACBXC010000103.1 GCF_013870535.1 Streptomyces phytophilus
CCAGGATGTGCCCGTGCGGGCGAGTGGGCGCGGCCGGGGTGTGCGGCGGGTGGGCGTGGTCTACCTGCTGCTGGCGCTGCTGTGTGCGGCCGGGGCGCCGGCACTGGTCCGGTACGTCGGTGGGGAGGCGGCCGCGGCGGCCGCGGCGGTGCTGTGCGGCGTGCCGCCCGCCTACCTGTCCTGGAAGGCGTTTCTGCACGACCGGCTGGAGACGGCCGCGCCGACGACCGCGGAGGCCGCCGACCGGTTGGCGGTGGCGGTGCGCAGGCAGTGGGAGGCGGAGGCCCGCCGGGGCCGGGTGCATGATCCGTACGAGCTGCCGATCGCCTGGCGGGCGGCGGACGAGGAACCGGCCGAGTCGTGGCCGCTGCTGAGGGAGACGGCCGCGTCCTGGCCCGGTGGGCCGCCCGGCGATCCCGCGGGCTGGGCACGCGAGCCCGGCGGGCTGGCGGGGCGGGGTGCGGAGATCGGGGCGGTCTTCGCGGAGCGGGTGCCGACCAGGCGCCTGGTGATCGTCGGTGAGCCGGGGGCGGGCAAGAGTGTGCTGCTGATCCGGCTGCTCCTGGATCTGATCGAGCGCCGCGGCGTGGGTGCACCGGTACCGGTGCTGTTCTCGCTGGCCTCCTGGAATCCGGAGGGCCAGAGCCTGGACAGGTGGCTTGCCGAGCAGTTGCGCCGCGATCATCCCGGGCTGCGTCAGCCGGTGCCGGGTTCGATGGCGGGCCCGGCCGGCGCGGGCGGGCCGGTGGATCTGGCGCAGGCGCTGCTGGCGGAGTGCCGCGTCCTGCCGTTGCTGGACGGCTTCGACGAACTCCCGGGCGGGCTGCGGCCGGTCGCGCTCGACGCGGTCAACCGGGCGCTCTCCGCCGGGAAGCCGCTGGTGCTGACCAGCCGGGCCGCCGCCTGGCGGGCGGCCGTCACGCGGCCGGACGCGGCGACGGCGGCGGTACGGCTCAACGGCGCGGCCGTCATCCGGCTCCTCGGCCTCGATGCCGAACGGGCCGGCGACTACCTGCGCCGGGACGCCGGCGACGACGCCACCGCGGCCCGGCGGTGGGGGGCGGTTGCCGCGCAGCTCGGCACCGGCAGCCCGGTCGGGCAGGCGCTGAGCACTCCGCTGGGGCTGTTCCTGGCCCGTACCGTGTACAACCCCCGCCCCGGGACCGCTCCCCCACCGGCGGCGGCGCATCCGGACGAGCTGCTGGACACCGCCCGCTTCCCCGACCGCGCCGCCGTCAGCGCCCACCTGTGCCACGGCTTCGTCCCCGCCGCCTACCGCCCCGACGCCGACCGCGCGCCGCGCTGGACGGCGGCACGGGCGCAGCGGACCCTGGCCTTCCTCGCCCGCTTCCTGCACGCCCACCGCGACGGCAGCCCGGACCTGGCCTGGTGGGACCTTCTCCTGGCCCCGCCCACGTACCTCTTCCGCACGGCCTTCGGGCTCGCGGCCGGGCTCGTCCTCGGGCTCATGGCCGGGGTCATGGCCGGGCTCGCGGCGGGGCTCGCGACGGGGCTCGCCTTCGGGCTCGCGGCCGCGCTCGTGTTCGGGCTCGTCGCCGCGCTCGCGGCCCGACACGCCGCCCGGAGCGGACCTGCTCCGAGCGCGGGGCTGCGCTGGTCGTCCGGCGAGTTCGCGGTGGGGCTCACGTTCGGGCTCACGCTGGGGCTGACGGTCGGGCCGGCGGCCGGGCTGGTGTTCGGGCCGGAGGCCGGGTTCACGGGCGGACTCGTGGCAGGGCTCACGGCGGGGCTCACCGGCGGGCTCCACGCGCGGGGGCCCGACCTGACCGCCAACACCGCCCCGGCCGCGCTCCTCACCCGCGACCGCCGGAGCTTCCTCACCGTCGGTCTCGCGCTCGGCCTCACGGCCGGGCTCGCCGCCGGGCTGCTGACGGGGGTCGCGGCCGGGCTCTCGGACGGGCTCGCGGTGGGGCTCGCCGTCGGGCTCGTCGCCCTGCTCGCGGTCGGACTCACGGTCGGGCTCCTGGCCGGGCTCGCGGTCGGGCTCACCCTCACGGCCTGGCCGTACTTCGTCATGGCCAGGGCCTACCTGACGGTGCGCCGCGGCGTCCCGCGGAACCTGATGGCGTTCCTGAAGGACGCGCACGACCGCGGCGTGCTGCGGCAGGTGGGACCGGTGTACCAGTTCCGGCACATCGACCTGCAACGCCACCTCGCGCAGCAGCCGTCCGGTGGCGAGCCGGAGCGTGCCGCGCCCCTCGGGGCGCGACACCGTGCCGTGCCGGGAACACCGGGAACGCCGGGATGACCCGGACCGCGCCGGGCGCCCGAGGCGCCGGGGAGCACACCGGGTCGCCGGTCTGCCCGCCGAGCGCCCCGGGGAGGGGCGTCAGAGCCGCAGGAACGCCTGCACCGGCAGGTGGTCGCTGGGGAACTGGCCGCCGCGCGCGTACGTGTTGATCTTCGCGTAGCGCGTCCGCACCGCGGGGGTGACGAGGATCCAGTCGATGCGGTCGCCGTCCGGCACCAGCGGCCGGTACCCGTGGAACGTCGCGTACGCGTCGCTGCGCCGCTCCGCCGCGTCCCAGGTGTCCGCCAGGCCGCCGCCCGCGAGCATCGCGTCGTACACGGGGTTGGCGTGCGCCGGCACGTTGAAGTCGCCGGTGACGACCCGCGGCAGCGCGGCGTCGAACTCCGCGAAGCGGCTGGTGATGAGGTCGGCGGAGCGCTCGCGGGCCTGCTGGTTGACGTGGTCGAGGTGGGTGTTGACGTGGTAGAACTCGCCGCCCGTGGCCAGGTCGCGGAAGCGCACCCAGGTGACCATGCGCAGGACGGCGTTGCCCCAGGTGTTGGAGCCGATGAGGTACGGCTCGTCGGAGAGCCAGTAGTGGTCGAACGCGACCGGGGCCAGCCGGCGGATGTCGTAGAACACCGCCATGAACTCGTCCTTGCTGCCGCCCTGCCGGCCGGTGCCGATCCAGGCGTGGTGGCGGCCGAGGTCGGCGGCGATGTCGAGGAGTTGCGGGTACAGCCCCTCCTGGGTGCCGACGAGGTGCGGCTCCTCGGCGCGCAGCAGCGCGCGCATCACGGGGCGGCGCTCGGGCCAGGAGTTCGGCGGGGTGGCGGAGGCGTAGCGGAGGTTGAAGCTCATGACGTGCAGTTCGTCCTCGCCGCCGGCGCCGCGCGCGGAACTGTCGGCCCGCGCCTCGGACAGCCCGACGACGGTCGGGGCGAGGGCGGCGGCGGCCGCGGTGCCGAGGGCGCGGCGGCGGCTGAAGGGGAACTCGGGCATGGGTCACCTCTCCGTTCGGGGGGTGCGACGTGGGGAGAGTCTCAAGCGGCGAGGTGAGAGGGAAGTGACGCGCACACGTCAGTGATACGAACGGAAGATCACCCGGGTGCCGGGCGGACGCGCACGTCCCCCGAGTTCTGTGACTCAGGTCACGTCCCGTTCCTGTCAGTATTCGGGACGCTGCCCCGCTCAGGTTCCGAGAGCAAGCGAACGACGGGAGCAGCACATGAAGCACCGCATCGTCGTCCTCGGCGCCGGCTATGCCGGGGCCTACACGGCCGGGAACCTGGCCCGCCGGCTGTCCCCCGAGGACACCGAGATCACCGTGGTCAACGCGGTGCCGGAGTTCGTCCAGCGGCTGCGGCTGCACCGGTTCGCGGCGGGCGGGGAGATCCGGGCCCCGAAGCTCACCGACGTCTTCGCGGGCACGGGGATACGGCTGCGCGTGGCCCGTGTCACCGCCGTAGCCCCCGAGACGCGGGTGGTCGCCGTGGCCGACGCCGACGGCGGCGGCCTGCTGAGGTACGACACCCTCGTCTACGCGCTCGGCAGCCACGTCGCCGACCACGGCGTCCCCGGCGTGGCCGAGCACGCCTTCGACGTCGCCGCCCGGCCCTCGGCGCTGCGCCTGCGCGCGCGCCTGGACGACCTGGACACGCGGGGCGGAGGCGGTGCCGTAGTGGTCGTCGGCGACGGGCTGACCGGCATCGAGACGGCCGCCGAGATCGCCGAGGCCAGGCCCGGCCTGTCGGTGACCCTGGTCGCCCGCGGTGAGCTGGGTGCCCGGCTCTCGGCCGGAGGCCGCGCGCACCTGCGCCGGGCCTGTGACCGGCTGGGCATCGACGTGCGGGAGCACGGCTGCGTCGAAGCCGTGGAAGCGACCCGGGTGCTGTGCGCCGACGGCACCGCCCTGGCGTCCGACGCAACCGTGTGGGCGGCAGGATTCGCGGTCGACCCGCTCGCCGCCGCCGCGGGGCTGGAGGTCACCGAGAACGGGCAGATGGTGGTGGACCGCACCATGCGGTCGGTCTCGCACTCGAACGTCTACGCCGTTGGTGACAGCGTCTGCGCCATCGGCGGCAACGGCCTGCCGCTGCCGATGTCCTGCAGTTCGGCCGGCTCCACCGGCAGGCAGGCGATCGACGCGATCGTCGGCCGCCTGACCGGCCGCAAGATCCCGCTCACCGAACTGGTCTACACGTTCAACCACATCAGCCTCGGGCGTCGGGACGGAATCCTGCAGCCGGTCGACGATGACGCGCAGGCGAAGCCGGCGTATGTGGGCGGCCGGGAGGCCGCGCTGGTCAAGGCGGGTGTCGTCCGGGTGGCGCTGTGGGCCACCGTGCACCCGACGTACGGCCTGCCCAGGCGCAGGCACCGGCCGGCCGCCGCGCCGGAGGCCGTGAAGGATCCCTCGTGGGGCGCATCCGGCGAGGACGCCCCCGTGGCCGCCTAGGGTGGCGCATGTGGACGACACCGCCACCGATCGCTTCGACACCGTGCGGTTCGAGGCCGGCCGGCACCGGCTGGCCTCGCTGGCTTACCGGCTGCTGGGCTCCGCCGCCGACGCCGAGGACGTCGTGCAGGACGCGTACCTGCGCTGGCAGGCCGCCGACCGGCGGCGGATCGAGGTGCCGGAGGCGTGGCTGACCAAGGTCGTCACCAACCTGTGCCTCGACCGGCTCCGCTCGGCACGCACCCGTCGCGAGCGCACCGTGGGCACCTGGATGCCCGAACCCCTCCTCGACGGCGACCCGATGCTCGACCCGGCCGACACGTTCGAGCAACGTGAATCGGTGTCCCTGGCCGTGCTGGCTCTCATGGAGCGCCTGTCACCCGTCCAGCGGGCCGTCTACCTCCTGCACGAGACCTTCTCCTACGGCCACGCGGAGATCGCCGGAATCCTCGACCTCACCGAGGCCGCGAGCCAGCAGCACCTCCGCCGGGCCCGCACCCGCGTCACCGCGGCGCACCGCCGGGGCGGCGAGGTCGATCCGGCGTCCGCCCGCCGGATCGTCGAGGAGTTCTTCACCGCCGCCGCCTCGGGCCGTACGGAGCGGCTGGTGGCGCTGCTCACCGACGACGCGACCGCGGTCTCGGACGGCGCCGGCCGGACCGGGACGATGTCGCGGTACGACACTCCGCCGCGCATCGCCGACGTCGCACGGGCGGGCTTCGCACCCACTCCCGCGAAACGGCGATTCGCCGGCGGCACGCCGGCAATCCACTACGCGCGCCTCAACGGCGGCCCCGCCATCCTCGTCGTGGTCGGCCACAAGGTCGTCGGCGCCGTGACGTTCGATCTCGCCGGCGGCAGGATCGCCCTGGTACGCGGCATCGCCGCGCCCGTGCGCCTCGCCCGCCTCAACGAGGGCTGGCGGCGGTACGACCCGGGCCCGCCGGTCCTCACGAGCTGGTGACGCCGAGCCGACCGCCCGGCCCGGCCCGCCCTGCCCGCCGCGTACCTCCGGGAACAGCCGCCGCGCCCCGCGGGTTCACCCCCCATGACCGACGTGCTGCGTTACACCGCCTTCACCACCGACCCCGCCGGCGGCAACCGGGCCGGCGTCGTCCTCGACGCCTCCGGCCTGTCCGACGAGCGGATGGCCGCCATCGCGGCCGAGGTGGGCTACTCCGAGACCGCCTTCCTCACCCCGGGCCCCGCGGACGGGACGGACGCGGCGGACGCGGCGGACGCGGGACGGACGTTCACGGCGCGCTACTTCAGCCCCGCCGCCGAGGTCCCCTTCTGCGGCCACGCCACCGTCGCGACGGCCGTCGCGCTCGCCGAACGCCTGGGTGCCGGCGACTTCGTCCTGCACACCCGGCCCGGCCGCGTCCCGGTCGCGGTGACCGAGGAGAACGGGGTGCTGAAGGCGACGCTGAGCAGCGTCGAACCGCACGTCCGCGAGGTCGCGGAGGCCGACGTCGCCGAGGCGCTGGCCGCGCTGCGCTGGTCCGCCGGCGAGCTGGACCCGGCCCTGCCCGCGCGCATCGCCTTCGCCGGCGCGCACCACCTCGTGCTCGCCGCCGCCACCCGCGCCCGACTCGCCGACCTCGACTACGACTTCGACCGGCTGCGCGCCCTGATGGAGAAGCTGGACCTCACCACCGTCCAGCTCGTCTCGCGCGAGTCCCCCGCGGTCTTCCACGTCCGCGACCCGTTCCCCGTCGGCGGCGTCGTGGAGGACGCGGCCACCGGTGCGGCGGCAGCCGCCTTCGGCGCGTACGCCCGCGAACTCGGCCTCGCCTCGGCGCCCGCCCGGCTCACCCTGCACCAGGGGCACGACATGGGCAGCCCCTCGCTGCTGGAGGTCGAGCTGCGCGCGGGCGACTCCCGCGTCCACGTCACGGGCGCGGCGGTCGGCCTCTGAGCCTGCCCGGGTGATCACCGCGTGATCCCTGTGTGATCCACGACACATTCAGGATTTCTTCCGCTCCCGTGTCGAAATCCGTCCCGCCCGCTCGACGCACGGGTGAGAGGCGCCCGGAGGGGGCGCCGGACGGTTGTTTCCGACAAGGAGCAGACCCCATGGCTACCGACATCGCGACCCGGGCCGGGCGGCGGGAGTGGATCGGGCTCGCGGTGCTCGCGCTGCCCGTCCTGCTGATCTCCATCGACGTCTTCGTCCTGCTGCTGGCCCTGCCGCACCTCAGCGCCGACCTCGGCGCGAACAGCTCCGAGCAGTTGTGGATCATGGATATCTACGGCTTCATGCTCTCCGGCTTCCTCGTCACGATGGGCACCCTCGGCGACCGCATCGGCCGCCGCCGCCTGCTCCTCACCGGCGCGGCCGCGTTCAGCGTCGCCTCCGTGGTCGCCGCGTACTCCACCAGCCCGGAGATGCTGATCGCCTCCCGCGCGCTGCTCGGCATCGCGGGGGCGACGCTGGCGCCGTCGACGCTGGCGCTGATCACCAACATGTTCAAGGACCCCCGGCAGCGGTCGGCGGCCATCGGCGTCTGGTTCATGTGCTTCATGGGCGGCGCGGCGATCGGCCCGCTGGTCGGCGGGGCGATGCTGGAGCACTTCTGGTGGGGCTCGGCGTTCCTGCTCGGGGTGCCCGCGATGGTGCTGCTGCTGATCCTGGGCCCGCTCGTGCTGCCCGAGTACCGCGACACCAGGGCGGGCCGGCTGGACCTGGCGAGCGTGGCGCTGTCGCTGGCGGCGGTCCTGCCGCTGGTCTACGCGGTGAAGGAGTTGGCGAAGGACGGCTGGGCGCCGGTGCCGCTGGCGGCGCTCGCGGCGGGCGGGGCGTTCGGGACGGTCTTCGTACGCCGCCAGCAGCGGCTGGAGCACCCGCTGATGGACCTGCGGCTCTTCCGCAACCGGGCCTTCTGCACCGCGCTCGGCGGGATGTTCGCGGGGACGTTCCTGATGGGCGCGCTGATGCTGTTCATCACGCAGTACCTGCAGATGGTGCAGGGCCTCACGCCGCTGAAGGCGGGCCTGTGGATGCTGCCCGCGGTGGCGGCCTCGGGGTTCAGCTTCGGCCTCGCCCCCGTCGCGGCCCGCTTCGTCCGCCCGGCCCGGCTGATCGGCGGCGGGCTGTGCGTGTCCGTCGTCGGCCTGCTGCTGCTCGTCGCCGCCGACGTCTCCGGCGGACTGCCGTACGTCGTCACGGGGTTCGCGCTCATCAACCTGGGGGCGGGGCCGCTGGTGACGCTCGGCACCGACCTGGTCGTCAGCTCCGCGCCCCCGGAGAAGGCGGGCTCGGCGGCGGCGATGAACGAGACCAGCGGCGAGTTCGGCTACGCGCTGGGCATCGCGACCCTGGGCAGCATCGGCACGATCGTCTACCGCGGGCAGATGGAGGACTCGGTTCCGGCCGGCACCCCGGGCCCGGCGGCGGACGCCGCCCGGGAAGGCATCACCGACGCGGCCACCGCCGCGGCGGACCTGCCGGCGCGGACGGCGGAGGCGCTGCTGGCGCCGGCGCGGGAGGCGTACGTGAGCGGGATGCACGTGGCGGCGATCATCGCGGCGGTGCTGCTGGCGGGGGTGGCGGTGCTGGCCGTACGGCTCCTGAACCACGTCCCGCCCACGGGCGCGGCCCCGAAGGAACCGGAGGCGGCGGACGCCGGGGGGACCGGGGGGACCGGGGAGGACACGTCGCCCGCCCCCGAACCGGTACGCGGCTGACGCCGGCCCTCTCCGCGTAACGCGTCGAACCACCCCCGGGGTGGGCGGTCCTCCGCCCACCCCGGACGGCTGTCCGCCCCGGCCCGACGGCCTGCCCGACCGGCCGCCCGACGGGCCGCCGGACTCACCGGCCGCCCCCGCACGTCAGCCGCCGCCCGGCCGCCGGGCCGCTTCGCGCAGCGCCATCCGGGCCGCGACCGTACCCCCGTTCAGCGTCTCCCAGAACGGGTGGATCGATATCTCGATGGACAGCGAACGGAACCTCTTCCGCAGCACCGTCTCCTGCCGGTCCAGCTCGGGCGTCCACCCGCTGTCCGCCCGGTGCTCGACGCCCGCGCTGTCCGTATACGGGCGCAGCGGGAACTCCTCCAACCGCTGCGCGACGGCGAACCACTCCCGCTTCGCCCGCAGCAACTCCTCCGGAAACTCGTAGTCGCTCACAACTCGCTATCATACTGGTGTTCGATTTCGAGAAGCGAGCGCACGCGCGGGACACACGTGATTAGGATCGTCGGCATGGCGCTGCGACCCGTCCAGGTGAACATCAAGGCCCTCGACCACGCGGCCGTCGGCCGGTTCTGGGCGGAAGCGCTCGGCTGGCAGGCCCACGCGGCCGGGGCGACCACCTACGTCGGGCCCGCCGGCGACCTCGTCTGGCCGCACCCGGCCCTCGTCGGCATCGACGTCGTGCCCGTCCCCGACCCCAAGCCGGCGGTCAAGAACCGCGTGCACCTCGACCTCGCCACCACCTCCGCGGCCCACCAGGCGGAGCTGGTCGCCCGCCTGCTGGCACTCGGCGCGACACCCGCCGACGTGGGCCAGGGCGACGTGCCGTGGGTCGTCCTCGCGGACCCCGAGGGCAACGAGTTCTGCGTGCTGGAGCCCAGGGACGTCTACCGGGACACCGGTCCGATCGCCGCCGTGGTCGTCGACTGCGCGGACCCGCGGGCCATGGCCCGGTTCTGGGGCGAGGCGACGGACTGGGCGGTGGGAAAGCTGACCGACGACATGACGGTGCTGCGCTCGGCCGCGGGCACGGGCCCGTACCTCGAACTCTTCCGCGTCCCCGGCCCGAAGACCGCCCCGGACCGCGTCCACCTCGACCTGCTGCCCTACCCCGGCGACGACAAGGAGGCGGAGGTCGCCCGCCTCCACGACCTCGGCGCCGCCGACCTCGACGTCGGCCAGGGCGACGTCCCGTGGACCTGCCTGACCGACCCGGAGGACCACGAGTTCTGCGTCCTGGCCCTGCCCTGACGCACCCGGCGGACGGCCGGGTAAGGGGCCCCTGCCACGGAGCAGTGCCCCTTACCCCTCACCCCCGTGCCGCCCGCTCTACGGCACCAGCACCAGCCGTCCCCGTACCCCGCCCTCCGCCTGCCGGGCGTGGGCCTTCGGGGCGTCGGCCAGGGCGTACGTCTCGGCGACCCGGGGCGTCAGGACGCCGTCGTCGACGAGGCGGGCCAGCTCCGCCAGCCGGGCGCCGTCGGCGCGGACGTCGAGGGCCGCCGTACGGATGCCGCGGACCGGGGGCGGGGCGGTGTTCGGGATGACCGCGGCGAACGCGCCGCCGTCGCGGGTCCAGCGCAGCGCCTGCTCGCCACCGAGCACCGCCGCGTCGAGCACGGCGTCGTAGGCGGCGCCGCCCGGCGCCGTCGTGAACGCCGCGCCGAGGGAGCGGATCAGCT
>NZ_JACBXC010001030.1 GCF_013870535.1 Streptomyces phytophilus
GCGCCGGGCAGGCGGAGCAGGGCTACGGGGACACGGCGGTCGCCGACCCGTACGCGGCCCCGCCGCAGGGCTACGAGTGGGACGGCTCCGGCTACGGCGGGCAGTACGGCGGGACGTCGTACGAGGCGCCCTACGAGCCGCAGTACGACGCCGGTGCGTACCAGGGCGAGCAGCAGCCCGGCACCCCCGCGGTGCCCGGCCAGGGCGGCCAGGGCTACGGCGACGGCGAGCAGGACGCGTACGACGCAGGGCAGTACCCCGGCCCGTACTACGACCAACGGACCTACGGCGCGGGCGCCGAGCGGGACGGGAGCGACAACGCGTGAAGACCGGCCCCCTCTCCCTGATCGCCGCCGCGGCCGCGCTCGCTGTCACCGCGGGCGTCGCCACCCTCACCGTCCCCGACGGCGAGGACGACGCCGGCAAGGCCGCGCCCGCCGCGGAGCGCATCGCCGTCGAGCGCTCCACCCTGCTGTGCCCGCAGCCCGGCGACACGGAGGTCGGCGAGACGACGTACACCTCCTTCGTGCCCCCGGGCGAGGGTGACGAGGGCAGCGCCGAACTGCTGCCCGCCACAACGGAGTCCGAAGCCGCCGAGGAACAAGAGAAGAAGGACGACGAGGACGGCGACAAGGACGGCGGCGGGAAGAAGGACGAACAGAAGAAGAAGGACGACGCCCCCGACTCCGTCGCCCCCCTGAAGAGCGCCGGCACCCCCGCCGAGGCCACCACCGACGACGCGGAGGCCCCCGCGCTCGTCGGCACCGCGCAAGGCGACTTCGCCCCCGGCTGGAGCGTGCAGCAGACGACCCTCGTCTCCGCAGGCGACGGCCGCGGCCTGTCCGGCGCGCGCTGCACGGCACCGGACAGCGAGTTCTGGTTCGCCGGCGCCAGCACGATCGACGAGCGCCGCGACTACGTCCAGCTCACCAACCCCGACGACGAGGCCGCCGTCGTCGACCTGGAGCTGTTCGACAAGGACGGCCCGGTCGAGAGCGACGCCGGCAACGGCATCCAGGTCCCGGCCCACTCCAGCGTCTCGGTGCTGCTCTCCACGATCGCCGAGGAGCCGTCGATCAACGTCGCGGTGCACGTCGCCGCCCGCTCCGGCCGCGTCGGCGCCGCCGTGCACGTCGCCGACGAGCAACTCGGCGGCGACTGGCTCCAGCCCGTCTCCGAGCCCGCGCCCGGCGCGGTCCTCCCCGGCATCCCCGGCGACGCCACCTCCGTGCGCCTGGTCGTCTACGTCCCGGGCGAGGACGACGCCGACCTCGTCGTGAAGCTCGCCGGCCCCAACGGGTCGATCACCCCCGCCGGGTACGAGTCGGTGCACGCGAAGAGCGGCATGACGACGGCGATCGACATGCAGAAACTCACGCAGGGCGAGGTGGGTTCGCTCCTCCTGGAGCCGGAGGACGGCAGTACGGCACCGGTCGTCGCCGCCCTGCGCGTGACCCGCGGCAAGAACACCGAGCAGGAGATGGCGTTCATCCCCTCCTCCGCGCCGGTCGAGGAGCGCGCCACCGCCTCCGGGAACTGGGCGAAGGCCGCGAGCCTGTCCCTGGCCGCGCCCGGCAGGCCCGTCGAGGTGAAGGTGACCGCGTCGCCGGGCAGCGAGGGCGGCGAGCCCGCGGAGGAGACGTACACCGTCAAGTCCGGCACCACCCTCACCGTCGAGCCGCCGAAGGCATCCGGCACGAAGGGCACGTTCGCGCTCACCGTCGAACGGGTCTCGGGCGGCGAGCTGTACGCCTCGCGCACGCTGGAGACAAAAGAGGACGGCATCCCGATGTTCACGATCCAGACCCTCCCGGACGACGAGGGGATGGTCGAAGTCCCGGACGCCGGGCAGGACCTGGGCGTCCTCATGGACTGACGTGCGGTGCCGCCGTCAGTCCTGGCCGTAGTGCGGGTCCACCGACTCGGGGGCGACGCCGAGGAGTTCGGCGACCTGCTCGACGATCACCTCGTGGACCAGCAGCGCGCGCTCGTCGCGGTTCTTCGTACGGATCTCGACGGGGCGGCGGTAGACGACGATGCGGTCCGGCACCCCGCCGCCCGTGACGAGCCTGCCGAGCGGCACACCCCCGTCCTCCTCCCAGCCGGCCGGGCCGCTGCCGCCGCCGGGGACGTCGAGGACGGCGAACTCGACACCGGCGAGCTGGGGCCAGCGGCGTTCCAGGCGGGTGGCGG
>NZ_JACBXC010001031.1 GCF_013870535.1 Streptomyces phytophilus
GGCGGTGACGGCCATCGGCTACTTCGTCAGTTCGGCGACGAGGGAGTCGACGTACTGGTTCATCGAGCCGATGGCACCGAACATCCAGGTGCCGTCCTCGATCCGGTGGACAGCGCCGGCCTTCACGAACTCCAGCGACTTCCAGACGGAGTTGTCCTTCAGCTCGCCGGTGAAGGGGGTGCTGGCCTCGTCCTTGTCGTTGGCGACGTAGACGAACTGCGTGTCCCCGGGGAGCTTCGTCAGGCCCTCGACGTCGGTGGAGCCGAGGCCGTAGTCCTTGTCGCCCTTGACGTCCCAGGAGTTCTCCAGGCCCAGCCGCTCGTTGACGGCGCCGAGCTGGGAGCCGGCGGTGAAGGCGCGGATGGAGACCTGGTTGGAGACGACGTAGCCGTCGGCGGTGGCGATCTTCTTGCCGCCCAGACCGGCGTCGTCGATGGCCTTCTTGCCCTCGGCGAGCTTGGCGTCGAAGTCCTTCTTCAGCTTCTCGGCCCGGTCGGTGGTGCCCGTGGCCTCGGCGATGAGGTCGAGGTTCTCGGTCATCCGGCCGATGGGGTCGGCGGCGTCGGCGGAGCGCAGGGTGAGCACCGTGGTCTTGCTGCTCAACTGCTTGATCGCGGACGCGGGCAGGTCGGTGGTGGCGATCACCAGGTCGGGGTCGAGGGCGGCGATGGTGTCGATGCTGGGCTCGCCGCGGGTGCCGATCTCCTTGGACCCGCCCGTGAGCGGGACGGCGGTGTCCCAGGTGTTGTAGCCCTCGATGTCGGCTACGCCGACGGGGTCGACGCCGAGCGATATGAGGCTTTCGACCACGTTCCACTCGGTGCCGACGACCTTCGTGGCGGGCCCGTCTTCGAGCGTCACTTTCTTGCCGGTGGAGTCGGTCAGGGTGATCGGCTGCGCGGCGCCCTTGCCGGCGCCGCCCTTGTCGTCGTCGTCCGCGGCGTCTTCGGTGGTGCCGCAGGCGGCCAGGGTGAGCGTCGCGGCGGTGGCGACCGCCGCGGTCAGCAGGAGGCGTGTCATGAGGAAGTGCTGAGCCTTTCGCTTCGCTTGTGGTGCCGGCCGATGGCGCGGGTGCGCAGCCGGCCGGTCAGGGGGTCGTCGTCGACGTCGATGCGGATCCCGTACGCCTTGCTGAGCAGTTCGGGCAGCAGGACGTCCTCGGGGCGGCCGTCGGCGACGATGCGGCCGTCGTCGAGCAGCACCATGCGGTCGGCCACGGCCGCCGCCTGGTCGAGGTCGTGCAGGACGGCGCCCACCGCGATGCGGTGGTCGTCGGCCAGGTCGCGTACCAGGTCGAGGAGTTCGACCTGGTAGCGCAGATCGAGGTGGTTGGTCGGCTCGTCGAGCAGCAGCACGCCGGTGTCCTGCGCGAGGCAGCCCGCCAGCCAGACGCGCTGCAACTGCCCGCCGGACAGGTGCTCGGCGCCGCGCTCGGCGAGTTCGGTGACGCCGGTCATCGCCAGCGCCCGGTCGACGGCCGTGCGCCCGCCGGGGTCGGAGGCGCCCCACCGGCCGCGGTACGGGTAGCGCCCGAACTCCACGACGTCGCGGACGGTCAGCCCGCTGGGCGTGGGCCGCCCCTGGGTGAGCAGCGCGACGTGCCGGGCGAAGTGCCGGGTGGAGAGCGCGAATCCGTCGGTGTCCTCGTCGATGACGAGCTGCGCCCTGCGGGCCCGCTGCAGCCGTGCGAGCGTGCGCAGCAGCGTCGACTTCCCGCTGCCGTTGGGCCCGACGAGGACGGTCACCTCGCCTGGTCGCAGCCGCAACGAGGCGTCGTGGACGACGTCGACGCCGTCGTACGCCACGGTGACGTCGGCGGCGGACAGGGCGTGCCCGCGGACTCCCGCGGCGATGGGCGTGCTCTCTCCGGCTCTCACGGGAGCTTAGGTTAACCTAACCTCACCAGGTCTCGGGAGGCGGTGTCCGATAGATTCGTGAGTGCCCCCGCCCCGCCGGCGGACCGGCCGTCCGCCGCACTGCCCGTCCGCCTCCCGACTGCCGGGGACGCGACCCTGCCGCGGGGGGCGCGGCCGACCGAGTCGAACATCACTGGCGCGCGACGGGGGCGGCGGGGCGAGAATACGGGTGGGCGGCGTGCGGATGCCGGACCCACACGCGAGTGCCCGGGCACCCGCGGCGCCCGACGACGAGCACATCCTGGAGGCTCCGTGACCGCCGCACCACCGCGTACG
>NZ_JACBXC010001032.1 GCF_013870535.1 Streptomyces phytophilus
CGACCTCGCGCTGGTCCTCCTCCGCCTGCCGGGCGGCGTGCGCGGCCTCGTAGAGCACGATCGAGGCGGCCGGGTCGAGGACGCCGCTGGTGGCCAGCTCCTGCGCCACCGAGGCGCGCCGGAGCAGCTGGGCGTCGAGGGCCGCCTTGGCGGCGTCGATACGGGTGTGCAGCCGGTCGAGCCGGCCGGCGGTCCAGCTCAGGTAGACGCCGATCAGGCAGAGCGCGACCGCGACGAGGAGCAGGGTCAGGGGTGTCGACACGTCACGCCTCCCGGTCCCGGGCGGGGCCGAAGCGGGCCGCCCAGCGGCCGGCGCGCTCGTCCTCCGCCACCGACTGGGCGCCCTGGGTCACCGTCTCGTACACCGACAGGATGTCCGCGCCGACCGTCGACCAGTCGAAGCGCTGTACGTGCCGGCTGCCCCGCTCGCGCAGCTCGGCCCGGCGGGCGCCGTCCAGCAGCAGCCCCGCCGCCCGTTCCGCCAGGTCCCCGGCGTCCGCGCGGGCGAACACCTCGCCCGCCGTGCCGCCGTCCAGCACCTGCACGAAGGCGTCGAGGTCGGCGGCCAGCACCGGCGCCCCCGCCGACATCGCCTCGACGAGGATGATGCCGAACGACTCGCCGCCGGTGTTCGGCGCGACGTACAGGTCGACGCTGCGCAGCAGCCGCGCCTTGTCCTCGTCGCTGACCATGCCGAGGAACTCCACCCGGGCGCGCACCTCGGGCGCCAGATGCCCCGCGATCTCCGCGGGGTCGCCGCGCCCGGCGACCAGCAGGCGGGCGTCGGGCACCCGCTCCAGGATCCGCGGGAACGCCTCCATCAGCACCGGCAGCCCCTTGCGCGGCTCGTCGATCCGGCCGATGAAGCCCAGCGTGCGGCCCTGCCACGCGGCCTTCGGCTCGGCCGCGGCGAAGAAGGAGACGTCGACGCCGTTGGGGATGACGACGGCGTCGCCGCCGAGGTGCTCGACCAGCGTGCGGCGCGCGTACTCGCTGACGGCGATGCGGGCGCTGATCTTCTCCAGCGCCGACTGCAGGATCGGGTACGCGGCGATCATGCCGCGGGAGCGCGGGCTGGACATGTGGAACGTGGCCACGATCGGCCCCTTCGCCGCCCAGCAGGCCAGCAGGGCGAGCGACGGCGCCGCCGGTTCGTGGATGTGCAGCACGTCGAAGTCGCCGTCGCGCACCCAGCGGCGTACCCGGGCGGCGGACAGGAAGCCGAAGTTGATGCGCGCCACGGACCCGTTGTACGGCACGGGGACGGCGCGGCCGGCCCCGACGACGTACTCGGGCAGCGGGGTGTCGTCGTCCGCGGGGGCGAGTACGGAGACCTCGTGGCCGGCGGCCCGCAGGTGCTCGGCCAGGTCCCGGACGTGGAACTGCACGCCGCCGGGCGCCTCCCAGGAGTACGGGCAGACGATCCCGATCCTCACCGCGACGCCCCGCCCTTGAGGTCGTCCAGCCAGAAGCGCTGGAGCATGTGCCAGTCCTCCGGGTGGGCGGCGATGCCGGCGGCGAAGTCGTCGGCCACGGCCTGCGTCATGGCGGCGGTCTTCTCCGCGCGGGTGCCGGTCGCGGGCACCTCCACGGGGGCGTGCACCCGCCCCTGCAGGACGGGCGAGTCGTCGTACCAGAGCGTGACGGGCAGCAGCAGCGCGCCGGTCTGCTGGGCGAGCAGCGCGGGGCCCGCGGGCATCCGGGCGGCGGAGCCGAAGAAGTCGACCTCGACGCCGGTGGCCGACAGGTCGCGGTCGGCGACCAGGCAGACCAGCCCGCCGCCGCGCAGCCGCCGGGCGAGGGTGCCGAAGGCGCTCGCGCCGCCGTGCGCCAGCACCTCCATGCCCAGGCTCTCGCGGTACGCGACGAAGCGGTCGTACAGCGACTCCGGCTTCAGCCGCTCCTGCACGGTGGTGAAGGGCACCCCGAGCTTGGTGGTGACCCAGGCGCCCGCCAGGTCCCAGTTGCCCATGTGCGGCAGCGCGAGGATCACGCCGGTGTCGCCGGCGAGGCCGTCCTCCAGCCAGTGCACGTCCTTGGGGTCGAAGCCCTCGCGGACGCGCTGGCTGCTCCAGGCGGGCAGCCGGAAGGACTCCATCCAGTAGCGCATGTACGAGCGCATCCCGGCCCGGCTGAGCGCGGCCAGCCGCTCGGGCCCGGCGTCCGGGACCACGCGGGCGAGGTTCGACGT
>NZ_JACBXC010001033.1 GCF_013870535.1 Streptomyces phytophilus
GGTCGCGGCCGGTGAGCGCTCCACGATCGGCGCGATCTCGGGGAACGGGACGTCGAAGACGTCGTGCAGCACGAACGCCAGCCGTTCTGCGGGCGTCAGCGTGTCCAGCACCACGAGCATCGCAAGCCCCACCGAGTCCCCCTGGAGAGCCTCCTCCTCGGGGCCGAGCCCCTCCACCCCGCCCGCCCCGCACACGGCACCACCCGGCTTCTCCCGGACCGGCGGCCGCTCGCAGCGCGTCGCGCGGGAGCGGAGCATGTTCAGCGAGACCCGCCCGATGATCGTCGTCAGCCAGCCCGGGAGGTTCTCCACGCCGTCGGTGCCCGCGCGGCTCGCCCGGAGCCACGCCTCCTGCACGGCGTCGTCGGCCTCGCCGGCCGAACCGAGCACACGGTGGGCGACCGCGCGCAGGTGCCGGCGATGCTCCTCGAATCGCCGGGCCAGCAACTCCTGCTCGTCCATCGGGTGTCCTTCCGCCGTCGTGCCACGTCACTACGCTGACGCGCGGGATGCGGCCGCTGTGACAGCCGGCCGGGCTGACGTGCTGCCGCGGGTGGGCGCGGCGAGCACGAGGCCGCGGAGGAGGCGGACCTGCCGCCCCTCGTACGCCGCTGAGAACTGCCCCTGCCCGTCCGGAACCAACTCGCCGCGGCTCCCGGCGTCCCGCGTCCGCCGGGCCCTCGTACCCCCGGTGGGGACGGGAGGTTCTGCCTTCATGCGGGGCCTATAGGGTCGGGGGATGGCTACCTCTGAGACCTCCGCCGGCTTCGGCCGTGTCGACGGACGTACCCCCGCCGAGCTGCGCCCCGTGGCGCTGGAACGTGGCTGGAGCATGCACGCCGAGGGGTCCGTGCTGGTGTCCTTCGGCGACACCCGCGTGCTGTGCACCGCCTCCTTCACCGAGGGGGTGCCGCGCTGGCGCAAGGGCAGCGGCGAGGGGTGGGTCACCGCGGAGTACGCGATGCTGCCGCGCTCCACGAACACCCGGGGCGACCGGGAGTCCGTCCGCGGCAAGATCGGCGGGCGGACGCACGAGATCTCCCGGCTCATCGGCCGGTCGCTGCGCGCCGTCATCGACTTCAAGGCGCTCGGCGAGAACACCGTCGTCCTCGACTGCGACGTCCTCCAGGCCGACGGCGGCACCCGTACCGCGGCCATCACCGGGGCGTACGTCGCCCTCGCCGACGCCGTCGCATGGGGCCGGCGGAACAAGCTGATCAAGTCCAAGGCGACACCGCTGACCGGCACCGTGGCCGCCGTCAGCGTCGGCATCGTCGGCGCCGTCCCGCTGCTCGACCTCTGCTACGAGGAGGACGTGCGGGCCGAGACCGACATGAACGTCGTCTGCACCGGCGACGGACGCTTCGTCGAGGTGCAGGGCACCGCCGAGGGCGAGCCGTTCGCCCGCGCCGAACTCGACGCGCTGCTCGACCTCGCGGTCGGCGGCTGCGCGCAGCTCGACGGGCTGCAGCGCAAGGCACTGGAGGGAGACCAGTGATGGGGAAGAGGATCTGGATCCGCGCGGGCGTCGCGCTCGCGGCGGGGGCCGCCGCGGTGACGCTCACCGGCGCGTGTGACACGGTGAACAAGGCCATGGACTGCGGCCGGCTCGCCACCAGGATCGCCGCCGACGTCGACCAGTTGCAGCAGGCCGTCTCCGGCGCGGACGAGAGCCCGCAGGCCGCCGCCGACGCCCTCGACGAGATCGACAAGAACCTCGGCGAACTCGGCGACAAGACCGACGACGCCGACGTCGGCGCCGCCGTCGACGACCTCCAGCAGGCCGTCGACAACGCCCAGCAGGCCGCCGACCGCGGCGAGGTGCCCGACTTCCAGCCCGTCGGCGACGCCGCCGGCGAGCTGACGAACGTCTGCACCCCGTGACCGCGCACCGTCTCGTCCTCGCCACCCGCAACAAGGGCAAGGTCACCGAGCTGCACGCCATCCTCGGCGAGGCGGGTCTCGACGCCGGACTCCTCGGCGCCGCCGACTTCCCCGACGTCCCTGACGTGCCCGAGACCGGCGTCACCTTCGCCGAGAACGCCCTGCTCAAGGCGCACGCCCTGGCCCGGGCCACCGGGCTGCCCGCGGTCGCCGACGACTCCGGGCTCTGCGTCGACGTCCTCGGCGGGGCGCCCGGCATCTTCTCCGCCCGCTGGGCCGGCCGCCACGGCGACGACGCCGCCAAC
>NZ_JACBXC010001034.1 GCF_013870535.1 Streptomyces phytophilus
GTCGAACCCCGGGGGCAGCCGGTCCATGAGCCGGGCGACGTAGTCGCTGTACATGACGCCCGCGAAGACTCCGGTCCTGGTGCCCCGCAGGCTGTGCGGGTCCAGGTCCGCCCGTTCGAACGCCTCCCAGGCGGCCTCCAGGAGGAGCCGCTGCTGCGGGTCCGTGGCCGTGGCCTCCCGCGGGCTGATCTCGAAGAACGCCGCGTCGAAGGCGGCGGCGTCGTGCAGGAAGCCGCCCTCGCGGGCGTAGCTCGTACCGGACCGGTCGGGATCGGCGTCGAAGAGGCCGTCCAGCTCCCAGCCGCGGTTCAGGGGGAATCCGGAGATCGCGTCGGAGCCGTCCGCGACCAGCTGCCACAGGTCCTCGGGCGAACGCACCCCGCCCGGGTACCGGCAGGCCATCGACACGATCGCCAGCGGCTCCCGGTCCCCGGTCTCCAGGACGGACAGCCGCTGCTGGGCCTCATGCAGCTCGGCGGTGACCCACTTCAGGTACTCGACGAGCTTCTCTTCCTTGGACATCCGCTCTCGTTCCCGTTGTGACGAAAGGCGAAGGCGCACTTTCGGGGAGTGTCGGCACGGCGGCTAAAGGGGTCCCTAAGAATCGCCGAAGCCCGGACGCCCCGGCCCCCGCGCCCTCACACGAACCGTGCGGCGTCCGCGGCCTCGGCGGCGTCGTGCAGCGACATGTCCGTCCGGCCGCTGATGACCCGCATGTGGCGGATGAGGCCGTCCCCGCCGATGCGCATGACCGCGATCAGGGAGATGCGTACGAACTTGCCCTGCGGCACGCCCTCCGGGCGCAGCTCCACGGTGATGGGCAGGGCGACGTGCTCGCGGTCGAGGCCGGCGACCGGGGTGCCGGGGACCTCGTGGACGCCGTACGAGACCAGCCGGGCGATGTGGGCGCGGTACTCGGAGCGTGCGGTGAAGGTCTTGTCGCCGACCGGGTCCTCGACGTGGAGCGGGTCGGCGAAGAGGGTGAGGACGCCGTCGACGTCGCCCTCGCCGATCCGCCGGCAGTAGTCCAGAGCGACTCGTTTGCGCGCGTCCTCGTCCAGCATCTGTGCTCCTTCACGACGGCGGTGCGGCCCTGTCCGCGCCCGGCAGGAGCATGTTCGGCGCAGCCGCCAAAGCGCCGCCAAAGCCGTTGGCGCTGGACTAGTTCGGACCAAGGCCGTCTTTAGACGGCGCTCCTAGCTTCGGTCTTCTTCAGATGTGGATTCCGCGGCCGTCTCGGTCGGCGCCCGATCGCAGAAAGGGATTGCCGTTGTGAAGTCGTCACTGTGGCAGGACTTGCGGATGCTGGGAAACCTCTTCCTGGTCCGTACGACGTCCGACCCGGAGAAGAAGACAGCGCGGCTGTACGAGATGTACCCGCCGGACCGGCTGGTCGTCGAGGACACCAACTACTACAACCTCGGCTACTGGCCGGGGTGCACGAAGCTCGACGAGGCGGCGCAGGCCCTCGCCGACGAGCTGGCCGACACGGCCGGGTTCAAGCCGGACGACACCGTCCTGGACGTCGGCTTCGGCTACGGCGACCAGGACTTCCACTGGATCGACAAGTACGGGCCGAGCAAGATCATCGGCATCAACATCACCAAGGTGCACATCCGGATCGCCACGGACCGTGCCCGGGAGCGCGGGCTGCTGGACCGGATCGACTTCCGCGAGGGGTCGGCGACGGCGATCCCGCTGCCGGACAACAGCGTCGACAAGGTGGTGGCCCTGGAGTCGGCCTTCCACTTCGACACCCGCGCGGACTTCTTCGCCGAGGCGTACCGCGTGCTGCGCCCGGGCGGCGTGCTGGTGACCGCCGACATCATCCCGATGGAGGGCGGCAAGCCCAAGGCGGACATCCGGTCGCACGCCATCAAGTGGATCCGGGTCATGATCGACGACGCCAACTGGTACCCGCGGAAGAAGTACGGCGAGATCATGGAGTCCAAGGGCTTCGAGGGCGTCGAGGTGCGGACGATCCGCGACGAGGTCTACGAGCCGTGGCGCGAGTACCACGTGCGCCGCCTCCAGGACCCGGAGTTCAAGAAGCGGTCCAGCAAGCTCTTCTACAAGATGGTCGCCATCGCCCACCGCGACCAGGACCTGCTCACCGAAGAGCTGAAGTCCCTCGACTACGTGGTGGCCTCGGCGATCTGACCGAGCGCGCCGGTATCGAGCCGATGCCG
>NZ_JACBXC010001035.1 GCF_013870535.1 Streptomyces phytophilus
CGCTGTTCGACGCCGGTCTGCTGCGCGACCTGGGCCCGCACGGCGATCCCTGGCACCCGACCGCATCGGTGCGGACGCTGTACCGCCCCGGTGCGCCCGCGATGCTGAAGCTCTCCCTCGGCGTACGCATCACCAACTCCCGGCGCGAGAACCTCCGCAAGGAGCTGCACCGCGGCACGGAGGTGCACCGCCTGTTGCGCTCCGGCCTCGGCAAGGAGTGGCAGGCGTCGTTCCCCGGCGGCTTCCCGGGCGCGCCGGGCTTCGACGTCGTACGGGATCCGGCGTGGCTGGCGGTCGACACCGCGGCCGGCGAGCCCGTCGCGGGTCTGGACGCGGTCGTACGGCACCAGCCGTTCGCGGCGCAGGACGACGCCGTGTGCATCGCGGCACTGACGTCCCCGGTGCCGCGGTCGCCGAGGGGCGCGATGCGCTCGCGCCTCCAGGAGGTCGTCGAGCGGCTGGCCGGCGCCACGGGGCAGCGGACGGCGGCGGTGGCCGCGGAGTGGTTCCTGCGCTACCTGGAAGTGGTCGTACGGCCGGTGATGTGGCTGGACTCCGAGGCGGGCGTGGCGCTGGAGGCCCACCAGCAGAACACCGTGCTGCTCCTCGACTCCGACGGCTGGCCGGCCGGCGGCCGGTACCGGGACAACCAGGGGTACTACTTCCGCGAGTCCCGCCGCGCCGAGCTGGAGCGCCGGCTGCCGGGCCTGGGCGCCGCCAGTGACACGTTCGTCCCGGACGGCGTGGCGGACGAGCGCTTCGCCTACTACGTGGGCGTCAACAACGTCCTCGGCCTCGTGGGCGCCTTCGGCGCCGCGGGCCTGGTCGACGAGCGCGTGCTGCTCGCCGCCTTCCGGCGCTTCCTGGAGCAGTCCGCCGCGGGCGGCGGTTCCGGCCGGGGCGCGCTGGCCGAACGGCTGCTGAGCGGCGGGACGCTGCGCTGCAAGGCCAACCTGCTGACCCGGGTGCACGGCCTGGACGAGCTGGTCGGCCCGGTGGACACGCAGTCGGTGTACGTCACCGTCCCCAATCCGCTGGTCTCCTGACCGCACCTCGACTCCCTTCCGTACGAAGAGAAGAGGACCCGTGCCGGCCGATCCCCCGCCCCCCACCAGGCCCCCGGAGCTGCTCCCGGACGACACCCTCGACTTCGGGGTCGGCCTCGCCCGGCTCCTGGGGGCCGCCGCCCGGTCCCCCGCGCCGTACGACATCTCCTGCTGGGCGCCCGCCGGAACCCGGGCAGGACCGTTCCGCCTGGTGCCCATCGACCCGGCCGAGCCCGAGCGCGACCTGGCGCTGCTGCACCGCTGGATGAACGACCCTTCCGTGGCCGCCTTCTGGAAGCTCGCGGGCCCCGTGGAGGTCACCGCGCGGCATGTGCGCGCGCAGCTCGAAGCGGGGCACAGTGTGCCGTGCTTCGGCGTCCTGGACGGCGTGCGGATGAGCTACTGGGAGGTCTACCGCGCGGACCGCGACCCCCTCGCCGGGTATTACCGCGCGCGCCCGTACGACACGGGTGTCCATCTCCTCCTGGGCGGCGGCGCCGACCGCGGCCGGGGGCTGGGCTCCCTGCTGATCCGCGCGGTCAGCGACCTCGTGTTCGACAACTGCGCGTCGTGCGGACGCGTGCTCGCGGAGCCGGACGTGCACAACGTGCCGTCGGTCGCCGCCTTTCTGAACGCCGGCTTCCACTTCCAGGAGGAGCTGGCCCTGCCCGACAAGCGGGCGGCGCTGATGGTGCGCGAGCGCGCGCTGCGCGACAGCGGCGCCGGTCCCGTCCCGTCGCCGAGAACGCCCGCGAACCCGCCAGAGCCGCCACGGCCCGACCTGCCGTAGGACGGAGAGGAGCCAACGCCCTTGTCCGACGCCGCGAACACCACCCGCAGAACCGACTGGGACCTGGCCTCCCGCCGGCTGCTCGCCAAGATGCTGGGCGAGTTCGCCTACGAGGGCATAGTCGCTCCCGAACCCGACCCGGAACCCGGACCCGTGCCGGGCCCCGGGCGCCGCACCGGCCGCACGGCCGACGGCCGGCGCCCCTACCGCCTCCCCGTCACGGACGACGTGACCTACCGCTTCACCGCCCGCCGCGGCCCGTACGGCCACTGGCGCGTCGACCCCGCTTCCCTGAAGCCCACCGGCGAGAGCGAGAGCATGCGGTCGGACACACGTCAGAACGCACACCTC
>NZ_JACBXC010001036.1 GCF_013870535.1 Streptomyces phytophilus
CGTCCCCCCAGGTGCCGAAGCCCGGGGGCTTCGCGCCCGCCGGGTGGCCGCCGAAGGCGCGCCACACCAGCCCCTCGGGATAGCTCTCGGGCGAGGCCACGAACTCCTGGTTCGGCCGGTCCCGGCGCAGCTCCGCGTGGGAGGCGGGCGCGATGCGCGGGAACGCACCGGTGTACCAGAGGTAGATCAGCGCGCGTGCCAACTCCCGCTCCAGCGCGGGGAGCCGGGACGGACCCAGGCCGCTCTCGTGGGCCTGCTCCCAGACGCCGAGGAAGGCATCGAGGCTCCCCTGACCGATCTCGCGGCGTGCCGTGTCGAAGTAGAGCTGCGCCATGCCGGTGCTGCGCAGCTCGTACGCGGTGAACCCGGTGAGCGGCACGCACAGCCGCACGAAGCGGTCGAGGGGGGCGGTCGGGGGGTCGTCGGCCGCTTCGGAGGGCTCAGAGGGTTCTGTCATGTGGGGGGTCTCCTTCCGCGGCGGGCAGTGCGCTTCCGCCGGATGGCAGGTGTCTGCCACGCGCACGCGTCGCAGCAAACACACGAACCGCGAAGCCAGTGGGGGGAGGCGGGGCCGCGCGGTTGCCCGGTGCGTCGGTCGGCGCTGCGAGAGAAACGGTTCTCCGGCCGCGGCTCAATGCCCCTGGCGGGAGCGGGATTTCATCACTGCGGGGGACGGGTCGGACGAGTGACCGCGCACGGGTCAGCCGCGCGGGAGAAGCGATCCCGGCTGCTGCCGGCCCATCGTCTGCGGCATCGCGGGCTCGGCCGCGAGTATGCCGATCTCGACACGTTCGGAGACCTCCCGCGACCGTGCTTCGGCGGCGCGGCTCGGCCATTCAAGCGCCCCGCGGCCACCGCCGGGCGGTGGCCGACGCCGTGGCCGCCGTGCTCCGGCCTCCGCGGTGGGCCCGGCGCAACTGACGCGGGCCGTCTGGGCGTCCATGGAGGTGGCGGTCCACCACGGCCGACAGCGTGGAGCGAAGGGGGCGTGCCTGACATGTCGTGGAGATGGGCGATCACGGGTGCGGTCGCGGCGGTGGGGGCCGTGCTTGGTGCGGTGCGGGTGAAGAGAGTGCTGGGCGACCCCTTCGGGCGGGCGGAGAAGGAACTGGACAAGCGGGATCGGGCGCTGCGCGAAGAGCACCCCGATACCGTGGCGCTCCGGCACCGGGCCCACTACCTCAGCGAGATCGGGGACCTGGCCGGCTCCCTGGAGATCTCCGAGCAGCTGCTCGCAGAGCGGGTGCGGGCACTGGGCGAAGACCACCCTCAGGTGCTCACCACTCGGCACAACCTGGCCAACCTGCGCGGCAGGGCGGGGGACGCGGCCGGTGCCGCCGGGGCGTTCGAACGGCTGGCGCTCGACATGGAGCGGGTGCACGGAGCCGACTACATCTACACCGTCCTGTCCCGGCGCGCCGCCGTCCGCTGGCGGGAGGAAGCGGAAGGCGGCGGCCAGGGCACCGCGTGACGACAGCGGCGTCGTGACCGTGCGCGAGGCAGCCGTCGGCCGCGGTCGGGTCCGGTTTCAGAGCAGGCTCACCGCGGTGTCCACCGCTTCCTCGACGCTGCCCGAGGCGGGGTACAGCAGGGTGCGGCCCGCTACCAGACCGTGGACCGCGGGGTGCGACAGTGCGGTGCGCCAGCGCTCGTACGTGTCGTCCTGGTCCGTGCCGACCTCGCCGCCCAGCAGCACCACCGGGAGCGTCGACGCGCTGAGGACTCCGTCCATCCCGGCGGGGTCCGCCGTCACCGGGAGTTTCAGCCATGTGTACGCCGACGTGCCGCCGAGGCCGGAGGCGATGGCGACGGACTTGGTGACGGCCTCCGCGCTCAGGTCGTTGCGCACCTTGCCCCCGAGGCGGCGGGAGAGGAACGGCTCGACGAACACGGGCAGTCGGCGTGCCGCCATCTCGTCCACCGTGCGGGCGGCGGCGTGCAGCGTGGCCAGGGACCCCGGGTCGTCGTAGTCGATGCGGAGCAGCAGTTTGCCGGCGTCGAACCGGAGCCGGGTCAGGTCCTCGGCGCGGTGGCCGGTGAAGCGGTCGTCCATCTCGAAGGCGGCACCGGCCAGCCCGCCGCGGTTCATCGACCCTACGGCGACCTTGTCCTCCAGGACGCCCAGGAGCAGCAGGTCTTCCAGGATGTCGGCGGTGGCCAGCACGCCGTCCACGCCGGGTCT
>NZ_JACBXC010001037.1 GCF_013870535.1 Streptomyces phytophilus
GCGGGTGCGCTGCCCGCCGCGGTCCTCTTCCTCTGCTGCTGTCCGGCCCATGGGAACTCCGTCCGCGAGACGTGGTGTCAGCCGCACTGTGCTGATCATCCGTTGCCGCGGAATGGCACGGACCTGAACGACGCCTGTTGTTCGCCGTACCAAAGCCGCCGCGGACGGGGCTGCTGCGCGCGCTCAGGTCGCGATCAGCGTGAACTCCACCTCGGGCACGGTCCGTCCGCCGCGGGTGTCGCGGAGCGCCGCGCCCCACTGCGTGAACTCCGGCGCCTTGTCGCGGTAGCCGCGGTTGCCGCGCAGCGTGATCCGCTTCGAGTCGCGCACCCCGACCGCGTACGGGTACGGTCCCTGCACGGTCGCGACGCGGAAGAGCACGGAGTTCGCGAGCAGAATGTCGCTGGAGCGCTCGATCTCCACCGCCTGCGAGCGCCAGCCGTAGATGTGGTCCTCGGTCTGCAGGCCCAGGAACGACCAGTTCCGGACCCGGCGCAGCACCACCTCGCGCGTCTCGTGGTGCTCGACGGACACCTCGTACAGCCGCGTCGGCACGTCCGTGTCCTCGACCAGCAGCCCGTTCTCCGCCCAGCCGTTGATGCTCCACACGTTGGCGAGGGCGCCGCCCCCGCCGCGCACCCAGACGCCGTACTTGTGCGCGCCGCGGTAGGCGTAGCCGGGGTCGCCCGACTGCACGTCCTCCGGGTGCCACTTGACGAACTGCGTGACCACGTCGGCCAGATACGAGCCGGCGCCGGACTGCCACAGCAGGTTCACCGACCCCGGCGTCCGCCGCGCGGTGTCCAGGCCGAGCCCGCCGACCGTGTTGCGCCCTCCGCGCGGGGTGGCGAGCAGGGCGCGCGGCGCGTCCGGGTCGGCGAAGTGCGGGTGGCCGTCGGCGGCGAGCAGCCAGGTCTGCCGCGGGTGCAGCCCGATCAGGTTCGTCCGGGCGCGCAGCTTCAGGGTGTCGGTGAGCAGGTAGCGGCCGATGGGCACGAACACCGTCTCGTGCCGGTCCACCGCGGCCTGGAAGACGTCGAGGTCGTCCTCGCCCGCGCCGATCGTGCGGCCCATCGCCGCGGCCACGTCGGCGACGCTGACCCAGGTGTGCACCGGCGGGGGCGGGGGCGTGTCGGGGCGCAGCCGGGCGCGGACGACGGAGCCGGGCGCGCCGCGGGCGGTGTCCGCGTACACGCCCTCGCGCCGCGACTCCCGCCGGCCGAGCGCGTTCTCGACGCGCAGCCCGTACGTCAGCTCCCGGATCCGGCCGGACGGCCGCGGGCCGCGGGTGCGTGCGCCGCTCTGTGCGAGGAGCAGCAGGTCGGGGGAGCCGGTGGCGGTGCAGTCGAGCAGGGTGAGCTGGTTGGCCCGCCGGATCAGGTCGTCGTCCGCGCCGGGCAGCGAGCCGCTCTCGGCGAGCACGGCGACGGCGTCGCTCACGCCGTCGAAGTGGCAGTCCTGGACGTAGAGGTGCTGCCACTGGTCCGGCGCCGACTCGAACGCCCGCGGCGTACCGGAGAACGCGGTCCGTACGACGACGAGCTTGGCGTCGTTGAACATCGACACCGCCGCCCGGCGCTGCCCCTCGAACCGGCAGTCCAGCAGCGTCGTCTGCCAGCCCGCGGAGGCGGCGTACGCGTGCAGCCCGACCTCGCCGCCGCGCACCCGCACGCGGTGGATCAGGTTCGCGTTGTGGTCGATGCCCGCGCGGGCGCCGCCCGCGTCGATGTCGAGGTCCTGGAGCAGGCACAGCTGCGCGCCGCCGAAGCGTACGGCGATCGCGTCCGGGTTGCCGGGGCCGATCCGGATGTCGAGGTTGACCAGGCCCGAGCCGAAGGTGTCGTTGTTCGCGTACGACACGGGCCCGCCGACCGGCCGCCGCCGGAAGGAGAACACGTCGCGGGCCGCCCCCGCGGCGTACCCGGGGGTGGCCGGGCCGAGCACGAACTCCGGCCGCCGGGCGCCGAACCCGACGATGCGCACCGAGTCGTGCACGTCGACGGGCCCGGTGAGCCGGTACGTGCCGGCCGGGACGAGGACGACGCCGCCGCCGTCGCCGTACGGGAAGTCGCGGGCGCCGCCGAGGATGTCGCCGAGCTTGTTGGCGATGCCCCGGCGGGACGCCTCGTCGACGGCCGCCTGGAGCGCCGCGGTGTCGTCCCCGGCGCCGTCGCCGTGGACG
>NZ_JACBXC010001038.1 GCF_013870535.1 Streptomyces phytophilus
GCGGGACCCGCGAGCGCCGGTCGGCCCGGAACCCTGCCCGGCATCGGGGTCTGCATCGGCATCGGCATCGGCAGCCGCACCGGCACCGGTTCCGACGCCGGAACCGGACCGAGAACCGGGCGCGGAACCGGAAGCGGAGCCAGGACCGGACACCGAACCAACCGCGGACACCGAACCAACCCCGGAAACAGAACCGGACGAGGCGCCGGAACCCCGCGCGGAATCAGCCCCCGCTCCCCGCAACTCGTCCGCCCCCGTGCCCGCACCGGACACCGCGTCTTCGCTCCGCACCGCACCTCCCCCGCGCACCCGCCCAAGGGTAGGCCGACCCGCCGACAAACCCCGCCCGCCGCCGGGCACTCGCGCCTTCGCGGCCGGGCGGCGGGTCGACGGCCGCCCTGCCGTCAGGGCTGCTTCCGCTTCAGGTCGAAGCTCCACGCGCCCTTGTAGTTGCCGGAGTCGTCGATCTCCACGATGCCGACCTTCGCCTTCTCGCTCGGCACCGGCGCCTGCCCCGGCTGCGACGGCTGCGTGTTGAAGAACTGGTCCGAGTTGTACGACGCGTACGTGTGCTTGCTCGGCGTCGGCGTCACCAGCCGGCCGTCCACGAACAGCACCCACCCGTTGTCCGCGATGTCCGGCTCCACGCCGATCCTGACCGGGTCGCCCGAGTCCACGGTGATCGACTTCTCCGCGCGCTCCGAGACGCAGGTCTCAAGCTCCTCGTTGGGGATGTTCTTCCCGTCGTCGTAGCACTGCGCCTCCGTGCTCGCCGTCCGGGACCCCACCGTGATCTGCGCCAGCGGCGTCGGCTTCTCGCACGCGGACAGGGCGAAGGCGGAGAGGACGACGGCCCCGAGAGCTGCCGCGCCGCGGCGGCTGCGGAGGCCGCGGGCACGGGAGAACGCGGTGGTGGCGGGCGCTTGGGTCATGCGGGCAGGCTACCTGTCGGCCCCGGTCAGGCCACGCGCGGGTGCGGCGTGCCGTGGCGGCCGGCGGTGAGCAGCCCCCGTACGGTCGCCGCCAGTCCGACGGCGACGACGGCCGCGCCCGCCGCCATGCCGCCGACCCCGTTCAGCGGCAGCAGGATGCCGATCGCGCCGCCCACGACCCACGACAGCTGGATCACCGTCTCGGAGCGCGCGAACGCCGACGTGCGGACGAATTCCGGTACGTCCCGCTGGATCAGCGCGTCCAGCGACAGTTTCGCCAGCGACTGCGCAAACCCCGCCATCGCCGCGACGCAGATGAGCAGCGGCAGCGAGTAGAAGACCGCCGCCAGCACGGTCGTCGTCAGGGCGAGCGAGAGCAGCACGGCGATCAGCTTCTCCGGGCCGCGGGACCGCAGCCAGGAGCCGATGACCGAGCCCAGCGCGTTGCCCGTGCCGGCGGCGACCGCCGCCATGCCGAGCGTCAGCTCCGGCCGCAGCCCGCCCGGCGGGTTGTCGCGCAGCAGGAACGCCAGGAACAGCGTCATCAGCCCGGACAGCACCCGCAGCGCGGAGTTGGCCTGGAGCGCGTACAGCACCGAGGGGCCGACGGAGCGCAGCCCCGGCTTCTGCGGCGTCCGCAGCCGGCCCTCCTCGCCCGACGCGAGCCGCGCCTTGCCCTCGCCGCGTGCGGAGTCGACGACCGGCGGCATCCGGAACGCCAGGAAGACGCCGAAGCCGAAGATGACCATGGCCCCGTACAGCGGGAAGCCGGGGCCGATGAAGTGCAGCAGCCCGCCGACCGGTGCGGCGATGCCGGTGGCGAGCAGCCCGGCGAGCGTCACCCGGCTGTTGGCCTTCACCAGCGAGATGCGCCGCGGCAGCAGCCGCGGCACGACGGCCGAGCGCACCACCCCGTACGACTTGGAGCACACCAGCACCCCGAGCGCCGCCGGATACAGGCTCAGGTCCCCGGTCTTCACCGCCCCCGACAGCACCAGCGCCAGCAGCACGCGCGCCAGCATCGTGCCGGCCATGGCGGCGCGGCGGCCGTGCGGGATCCGGTCGAGGAGCGGGCCGACGACGGGGGCGAGCAGCGCGAACGGCGCCATCGTTATGGCCAGGTAGAGCGCGACGCGGCCGCGGGCCTCGTCGGTCGGCACGGAGAAGAACACCGTCGACGCCAGCGCGATGGTGATCATCATGTCTCCGGCGGCGTTGACCATGTGCAGCTCCATCAGCCGCCCGAGGC
>NZ_JACBXC010001039.1 GCF_013870535.1 Streptomyces phytophilus
TGGCACGCACGTCGACGACGAGTTCGTCGCGGCGCGTCGCGGGCTGGGCGGCAGCCTCGAACCGCTTGGCCGCCTGGTGCTTGATCTCGCCGAGTTCCAGCGTGAGATGGCCGGTGGAGCGGATCGCGTAGAGGGTGACGACCTGGCCGGAGCCGGCGTGCTTGGGCGCCGCGTGCATCGCCGGCTGCTTGACCAGGCTCAGGTTGTTCTCGTCGCCGAACCGGGTGGTGTGGGACTCGCCGCAGATCAGGGAGAGGTCCCAGAGCGCCTCGGCCAGCGGCTCGCCGCCGCCGGCGGTGGCCGGGTCGATGTCCAGCCGGAAGTCCTGGAAGCCGTCCTCGTCCCGCTTCTCGTCCACGGGCAGCGGCAGCCGGTGCTGGACGATGCCGCCGCGCTGCTTGAGCAGCATCTCCGGCGGGGCGCTCCAGCCCTCGGGGCCGGGCGCCTTGACCTTGCCGGCGAGGTGGACGACGCCGGTGGCGGCGTCGAGTTCGGCCCTGCCGACGCGGAACGGGACGGGCAGTTCGTCCGTGACGTCGTAGAACTCGTCCGGGATGTTCCGGGCGGGGTCGCGGAAGAAGGGGTACGTGGCGTAGACGCGCCCGTTCTCCGTCAGGTGGTCCACGGCGCGGTCGCCGAGCTTGTGGTGGTACTTCGACGCCGTGAGCAGGTCGTCGAGGTCGCCGCGGCGCACCAGCTCCATCAGCAGCCGCTCCACGACCGACAGCCTGGCCGCCATGCCCTCGCTGTACCAGTCGTCGAACAGCCGGCGCATGTCCTCGAAGGCTTCCCGCTGGTCCGAGGCGTGCTTCTCGCGGCGCAGCTGCCGGATGGTGTGCGGCAGGTCGATGGTGTAGTGCCGGGCCAGCAGGTGGTGGCGCCGCGGGCCTTCGGGCACGTACTCGCCGACCAGCTCGAACATCGCGCGCAGGAAGCGGATGCGCGGCGCGGTGCCCTTGGTGACCGAGGTGTTGTTGCCGCCGTCGTCGCGCTTGACCCAGTACACGCAGTCGTAGTCGGCGATCACGCTGATGCCGTCGGCGTTCAGGTACGCGGCGCTGGTGAACGGCTGGTCCTGGCCGACCTTCAGCTCGGGGCGGAAGCGCAGCTTGTGCTGCTCGACCAGCTCGCGCCGGAAGAGCTTCATCGGGTTCAGCGTCCAGTACACGCGGGAGCTGAACACGTCGGTACGGGCCAGGTTCTGGTGGTACATGGAGGTCGGGGCGCCGCGGCCGTTGACGCCCACCATCTTGCCGACGACGACGTCGGTGCCGTGGGTGTCGGCGGTGTGGACCATCCGCTCCAGTGTCTCGCGGCCGATGTAGTCGTCGGCGTCGAGGAAGAACACGTAGCGGCCGGTGGCCCGCTCCAGACCCACGTTGCGCGGGCCGGCCGGGCCGCCGGAGTTCTCCTGGTGGATGACGGTCAGACCGGGGTTCTCGGCGGCGAGCCGGTCCAGCTCGGCGCCGGTGCCGTCGGTGGATCCGTCGTTGATGACGAGGATCTGCAGCCGGTCGGTGCCGATGGTCTGCTCCAGCACCGAGGTGACGCTGCGGGTGATGTACGGCATCGAGTTGTACGCGCCGGTGATCACCGTGACATCCGGTATCGGTCCGGCCGCGGTCCTCGCCGCAGGGGAAGTCATCGTGCGGGTCTCCTTCAGACGGCGCGCTCTAGATTGCGGCGCTCGGACTTCTCCGCCAGCGCACGCACGGCCTCGCCGAAGCGGACGACGGATGCGGGCTCGTCGGGTCCGAGCAGGTATTCCTTCAGTTCCTCGCGCGCTCCGCGCAGCGCGTCGGCCGCGGGGTCGGGGACGGCGGCGAGCAGCTCGTCGATCCTGGCGGCGTCGGGGGCGAGGACGACCGCCGCCCGCACCGCGGTGTTCTGGCGCTTGAACTCCTGCTCCCCCAGGCCCGCGGAGTCGGTCACCGCGTACGGCTTGCCGCTGGCGATGAAGTCCGACACGACGCTGGAGATGTCCGAGACCATGCCGTGCGAGACGTTGAAGCAGTCGTACAGCCGCGGCCGGTCGCCGGTGACGACCCGGTGCTCCCACCAGCCGAAGGAGCGCCAGTAGGCGTCGTTCCACTCCTCCTTCAGCCGGGCCGCCTCCGCCTCGCGGGCGGGGTCGACCACGGCGTCGCGGGAGGTCTGCGCCTCGTCGGCGGCCTCGTCGG
>NZ_JACBXC010000104.1 GCF_013870535.1 Streptomyces phytophilus
AGCCGCGTCCCACGAACTGCTGCACAAGCTCCTCGACGCCTACGCGGCCGAACCGGCCGCCGCCGACGTGGAGGTGCTGCCCAGCGGCACGTGCGAACAGGGGGAGATGCTGCGCGACGGCCGCGCCGACGTGGCGCTCATGCACACGCCGTTCAACTCCCTCGCCGGCTTCGACAGCGAGGAGCTGACCAGCGAGGGCCAGATCGCCGTCCTGCCCGCGGCCCACCCCCTCGCCGCCCGTACGAGCCTCACCCTGGCCGACATCGCGGACGTCCCCGGCCTGCCGCTCGCCCGCTGGACCCGCGACACCCCCGGCCCGGGCCCCGAGATCCACGACCAGACGCAACTGGCCCAGCTGATCGCCCTCGGCCGCACCGCGGCCGTCTTCCCCGACTCCGCCCGCGCCTGGCTGTGGGCCGAACACACCGCCGTCCCCCTCGGCGACGCGCCGCAGGTCGTCACGCACCTCGTGTGGCCCGCGCACAGCCGCTCGCCGGCCCTGGCACGACTGGTCCGCACCGCAACGGACCTGTGACGCCCGCCCCCGGCTACTCCTCCACCTGCGCCCGCTGCCACGCCAGGTAGTCCGCCACCAGCTCCGGCGGATTCGCCTCAGCCGTGAGCGGGATCTGCTCCTCCGGATCGTCCATGTCGAACAGCACCACCGGCACCGGCCGCCCGAGCACCTCCTCGACGCGCCCCGTCTCGTGCAGATGCCGGGCCACGTCCACGCAGTCCTCCGCGAAGTCCGCACACAACAGGTCGTACGCCGCGGCCCACCGCCCCGAGAACCGCGCCACGTCCTCGAACCACAACCCCTTCGCCACCGCCTCCGCGCGGTGCAGCGCGGTACCCACGGGGTCCTCGGGCACGTGCCCGACGCGCTCGAAACCGTCGAGGATCCAGTACGCGTAACTCCACCGCACCTCGCCGTCCGGATCCAGCTCACCGCGCGCGGCCTCGCGCTCGCGGTGAATCTGCGCCTCGGTGTTGTAGCCGACGGACACGTACGGAAAGCGGGCGTCCTGGTCGACGCGGTACATCTGGAGGGCGACGACGTAGATCTCCGGTCTCAGCTCCGCCGGGAACGTATCCAGGATCCGGTACGCCTCCTGCTTCAGATGCTGCCGAAACGTCATCTCCGCCCACCCTTCCCAGGCGCCACGACCGCTGTCACCGCACGACGGCCTGGATCTCCCGCACGTCGAGTTCCTGCGTGGCCTCGATGATCCCGGTGGGCAACGGCTCGTCCTCGGTACCGTCGGACGCGCTCCACCTGACCTGCCAGGTGACCGAGGCGGTGAAGTCGTAGGGCCCGGTGCTCTCGGAGGACCGCAGATAAGTCACACCACACGGCGGCACCTTGTCGGCGTCCCCCTTGCGATACGGAGCCCCGACGCCCCCGTCGCTCATCGCACACTCGCCGCCACCGGGATGCAGTTCGGCGTCGTCGGTACCGGGGTCGATGGTCAAGGAGACGGGGGTGGCGGTGGTCCGCGCCCACATGTCCAGCGCGGGGATCCTGGCCTCCGCGGTCACGGGCCGGAACTCGGCGCTGTCCAGCCACACCCAGGTGGGAAGGTTGACGGTCTGCTCCCCCTCGGGCCGCAGCTCGGCCTCGGTGTCGGGCACGACCATCCGCTCGTAGGCGAGTTCGGCGAGCATGGCGGGATCGATGGCCTGGTCGGCGACCCAGCCGGGCGCGGGCTCACCGTTGTCGACCCAGAAGGGCACCTCAGAGCATTCGCCGCGCGCCAGGACGTCCTCCTCGGCCGGGTTCTCGACACCGGCCCAGAACATCCCCTCCCCGTCGTTCGCGACGTTCCAGTCCTCGAACCCCGGATGGTTCGGCCAGCTGTAGCCGTCCTCGTAGTGGTCGAGTAACTGCTGGAGCGCGTTGCCCGCGTGTCCGGGCATACCTGGCGTGTCCATCTGCTCCTCAATGGACTTCTTGGCAACCCGTTTGAAGTCCTTGGCACCGAGAAAAGGGGCGTACCAGCACGGCGGTGGATCCCAGCCGGCGGTGGTGGGAGTGAGGTTCCCCGGCCCCTGACCTTCGTCCTTCACTGCGCCGGAGAACTGGATGCCACCGCCCGTACGAGCCCAGATCTCCTGGTCGTCGGCGCCGGCCCCGGTCTCGCGGTCGATGGGGGCATCGGCGTACGCCGCACCCGTCGCAAGACCGAAAGCACACAGCAGCGAAATCACCGCTGTGCCTGGCCGAATCACTCCCGGCATTGCGTGGCCTCCCCTTCCACGTCGATCAACGTCGCTTGCCACGCGTCGTCCCGGCCCGGGAACTTGCTCATGCTGACCTGGTAGTACAGGTAGCTGGCGGCACTCTCCTCGGTGCGCAGCACCTCCCCGGACTTGACCTTCTTGCCGTAGATCTTCGACTGGTCGACGCAGAAGGAAATCCCGACCGACGTGCCATAGCTCCGCACCTCGGCACGGTAATAGCGTTCGGTCCCCGTCGCGGTCAGTCCTCCGTCCACGTACGCCTGGATCTGATCCCGTGCGTAGGTCAGGGCCTGCTCCCGTGCGTAGAACTGCGTCGCGGGATCCTTCGGCTCCTGCTCCGCGACACCTCTATAGATGCTCCGCACATAATTCGCGGCATCCCGCTGTGCTGCCGCCTGGTCCGGCTTCGACGGCTCTTCCCAGTCGAAGACCAGCTCCACGTCCGTCGGCAACGACACATCCGGCGCCCCCTCAGGCGCCCCCTCCTCCGGCTTCGGCGACTCCGGGGCGTCGGAGGACGAGTCCTTCGCGCCCTCGATCTGCTCCGTGCCTCCGTCGTCACCGGAGTCGGAGTCGCCGCACGCGGTGAGCGTCAGCGCGGCGGCCGTCGCGAGGGCGGCGGCCGTCAGGGCGGTGCGTGTACGCATGGCAGGAAGCTCCCGGTCGGTCGGCGGGAACAACTGGCGCCGGTGCGCGGCCTCTTGTCCCCCGGTGGCGGACTCTGCACGGTACGTTACCGAACCCGCCGCCGGGGATTAAGGACTGCTTTGCGACCCCCGGGTCACAGTGCGGACACAGGGGCGGCGCACCCCGTCAGAACACGACCTCCGCCTCGTCCATCCTGTCCGCCGGCACCCGCTTCAGCTCCCGGGTGGCGTCCGCCAGCGGGGCCATCACGATGTCCGTCCCCCGCAGCGCCGTCATCTGCCCGAAGTCGCCGCGGTGCACCGCCTCCACCGCGTGCCATCCGAACCGCGTCGCCAGCACGCGGTCGTACGCCGTGGGGGTGCCGCCGCGCTGGACGTGGCCGAGGATGACCGGCTTGGCCTCCTTGCCCAGGCGCCGTTCCAGTTCGCCGGCGAGGCGGTTGCCGATGCCGGTGAAGCGCTCGTGGCCGTACTGGTCGATCTCGCCCTTCTGGTACTCCATCGTGCCCTCCGCCGGGTGCGCGCCCTCGGCGACGCAGATGACGGCGAACTTCTTGTGCCGGTCGAAGCGCTCCTCGACCATCTTGCACAGGTTCCCGATGTCGAACGGCCGCTCCGGCAGGCAGATGCCGTGCGCCCCGCCGGCCATGCCGGACTCCAGCGCGATCCAGCCCGCGTGCCGGCCCATGACCTCGACGACCATGACCCGCTGGTGGGACTCGGCGGTGGTCTTCAGCCGGTCCATCGCCTCGGTGGCCACGCCGACGGCCGTGTCGAAGCCGAAGGTGCGGTCGGTGGCGGAGATGTCGTTGTCGATGGTCTTGGGTACGCCGACGACCGGCATCCCCGCGTCGGCGAGCATCGCCGACGCGGTGAGGGTGCCCTCGCCGCCGATGGGGATGAGCGCGTCGAGGCCCAGTTCGCGGCTGAGCTCCTCGGTGTTCTCGCAGGCTTCGCGGAGCCGGTCGCGCTCCAGCCGGGACGAGCCGAGGACGGTGCCGCCGCGGGCGAGGATGCCGCTGACGGCGTTGAGGTCGAGCTTGCTGTACCGCCCTTCGAGCAGTCCCTTGAAGCCGTCCTCGAATCCGATCACCTCGTCGCCGTGACCGGCCACGGCCCGGTGGACCACCGACCTGATCACTGCGTTCAGGCCGGGGCAGTCTCCGCCTGCCGTGAGTACTCCGATGCGCATGTCTCTCCTGCTCGGTGCCGTCGCATGCATGCTCGATGCCGATTCTCCCATGCCGCGGGAGTCACCCGTCCGAACAGCCGGTTAACCCTCTGTCACACCAGGCGGTCACCTCGCCGTCGCGCCTGCCGACGCACCTGCCGTCGCACCCTGCCGCCGCGCTCCACCTTCCGTACGGCTGTAGGGTCGAACAGGACCGCGACGGACGGTACGGATGGAGTGCAGGAGTGACCCGCAGCGTCTACGTCGCCGGCATCGGCCGCGGAGACGGCCGCCAGGTCGTCGAGCTGGGCATGATGGAACTGCTCTCCCGCCAGGTCGACCGGGTGGGGATCTTCCGTCCGCTGGCCCACGACGGCGCGGATGTCCGCGACCCCGTCTTCGACCTGCTCCGCGCCCGCTACCGGCTGAGCCAGCCGCGTGCCGGGGTGCTCGGCATGACGTACGAGAAGGCTTCCGCGCTCCAGGCCGAGGAGGGTACGGACGCGCTGGTGGCGCGGCTCGTCGAGCGGTTCCACGAGGTCGCCGCGGACTACGAGGCGGTGCTGATCCTCGGCACCGACTTCGCGGATACCAACATCCCCGCCGAGCTGGCGCTCAACGCCCGCCTCGCCAACGAGTGCGGCGCCGCCGTGCTGCCCGTGGTCGGCGGTGCGGAGCAGTCCGGGGACTCGGTGGTCGCCGAGGTGCGCAACGCGCACGGCGCGTACGCCTCCCTCGGCTGCGACGTCCTGGCGATGATCGCCAACCGCGTCGGCCCCGACGCGGCCCCGCGGGCCCGGGCCGCCGCCGAGGACATCGGCGCCCACCTGCCCGTGCCGGTGTACGTCATCCCCGAGGACGCCGGCCTCGCCGCCCCCACCGTCGCGCAGATACGGGACGCGCTCGGCGCCGGGCTGCTGGCGGGCGACGCGGGCGGGCTGGCCCGCGACGTACGCGACTTCGTCTTCGGCGGGGCGATGCTCCCCGCGTTCCTGCCGGCCCTCAGCGAGGGCTGCATGGTCATCACGCCGGGCGACCGCGCCGACCTCGTCGTCGGCGCGCTGGCCGCGCACTCGGCGGGCTCGCCCGCCATCGCGGGCGTGCTGCTGACGCTGGACGAGCGGCCCGGCCCGTACATCCTGGCGCTGGCCGAGCGGCTGGCGCCGGGGACGTCGCTGCTGACGGTGGCCGAGGGCTCGTTCCCGACGGCCGCCGCGCTGGTCGGGCTGCGCGGCGAGCTGAACGCCGCGACGCCGCGCAAGGCGGACATCGCCCTCGGCCTCTTCGAGTCGCACGTGGACTCCGCGCAGCTCACCGGGCGCCTGGCGGTGGCGGCGAGCGGGCGCGTGACGCCGATGATGTTCGAGCACATGCTGATCGAGCGGGCGCAGGGCGACCGCAGGCATGTGGTGCTGCCGGAGGGCACGGAGGAGCGGGTGCTGCTGGCGGCGGAGGTGCTGGTACGGCGCGGGGTGTGCGACCTCACGCTCCTCGGCGAGGAGCAGACGATCCGCAAGCGCGCGGCGGAGCTGGGGCTGAGCCTGGCGCTGCTCGGCGCGGACGCCCCGGCGGCGCAGCCGGGCGGCCCGGCCACGGCGCGGATCACCGACCCCCGCGTCTCGCCGCTGCGCGAGAGCTTCGCCGAGCTGTACGCGCAGTACCGCTCGCACCGCGGCGTCAGCGTGGAGCTGGCGTACGACGTCCTCGGCAACGTCAACTACTTCGGCACCCTGATGGTGCAGCAGGGCCTGGCCGACGCGATGGTCTCGGGTGCCGCGCACTCCACGGCGGCCACCGTCCGCCCGGCGTTCGAGGTCATCAAGACCGCACCGGGCGCGGCGATCGTCTCGTCCGTCTTCTTCATGTGCCTGGCGGACCGGGTGCTGGTGTACGGGGACTGCGCGGTCAACCCCGATCCGAACGCCGAGCAGCTCGCGGACATCGCCATCCAGTCGGCGGCGACGGCCGCGCAGTTCGGTGTCGAGCCGCGGGTGGCGATGCTGTCGTACTCCACCGGCACCTCGGGCTCCGGCTCGGGCGTCGACAAGGTGCGGCGCGCGACCGAGCTGGTACGGGCCCGCCGGCCGGACCTCCAGGTGGAGGGCCCGATCCAGTACGACGCGGCGGTGGACGCCACCGTCGCCGCGGCCAAGATGCCGGACTCGCGGGTCGCGGGGCAGGCCACGGTGCTGGTCTTCCCCGACCTCAACACCGGCAACAACACGTACAAGGCCGTCCAGCGCACGGCCGGCGCGATCGCCGTGGGGCCCGTGCTCCAGGGGCTCAACAAGCCGGTGAACGACCTGTCCCGGGGCGCGCTCGTGCAGGACATCATCAACACGGTCGCCATCACCGCCGTGCAGGCGCAGGGCACCGCCGCACCGGCGCGGGGCGGCCGCCCGTGACCGCGCAGACCCGGGTCCTGGTGCTCAACTCCGGCTCCTCGTCGCTGAAGTACCAGCTCATCGACATGACGGGCCCGACTCCCGGCGCCGACCGCCCCGCCCGCGGCATCGTCGAGCGGATCGGCGAGCCGCAGGCCCGCGGCGGGGTGCCGGACCACGCCGCGGCGCTGCGCACCGTCGGGGAGGAGCTGGCCGCCGCGGGGCACGGCCTCGACTCGCCGGACCTCCTGGCCATCGGCCACCGGGCGGTGCACGGCGGCACCCGCTTCACCGAGCCGGTCCTCGTCGACGACGGCGTGCTGGCCGAGATGGAGAAGCTCGTCCCGCTCGCCCCGCTGCACAACCCGGCGAACATCGCGGGCATCCGCGTCGCCCGCGAGCTGCGCCCCGACCTGCCGCAGGTGGCGGTCTTCGACACCGCCTTCCACGCCACCCTCCCCGAGCACGCCTGGCGCTACGCCCTCGACACGGCCACCGCGGACGCCCACGCGATCCGCCGCTACGGCTTCCACGGCACCTCGCACGCCTACGTCTCCCGCGCCACCGCGCGGCTGCTCGGCCGCGACCCGGCGGACCCGGGGGACTTCCACGTCATCGTGCTGCACCTGGGCAACGGCGCCAGCGTCTCCGCGGTGGCCGGCGGCCGGTGCGTGGAGACGTCGATGGGGATGACCCCGCTGGAGGGCCTGGTGATGGGCACCCGCAGCGGCGACCTCGACCCGGCGGTGGTCTTCCATCTCGCCCGCGAGGCGGGCATGGACACGGACGCGATCGACACGCTCCTCAACAAGCGGAGCGGTCTCGTCGGCCTCTGCGGCGACAACGACATGCGGGAGATCGGCCGCCGGATCGCCGAGGGCGACGAGCGGGCGGCGCTGGCCTTCGACGTGTACGTCCACCGCATCCGCAAGTACGTCGGCGCGTACACCGCCGTGCTGGGCCGGGTGGACGCCCTGGCGTTCACCGCCGGCGTCGGCGAGAACTCCGCCGCCGTACGGGAGGCGTCGCTGCGCGGTCTCGGGGGACTCGGGATCGAGCTGGACTCCGTACGCAACGCGGTGCGCGGCTCCGCGCCCCGCGTCGTCTCCGCGCCCAGCTCGCGGGTGGCGGTGGCCGTGGTGCCCACCGACGAGGAGCTGGAGATCGCCACCCAGACCCGCGACCTGGTCCGCGGGGGCGGCTCGGCGCCCCCGCCACCGGGATAATTCCGGCCGAGAACAAACCGATAGGATGCCGCCATGCGCCGAGCCAAAATCGTCTGCACCCTGGGTCCCGCCGTCGACTCCTTCGAGCAGCTCAAAGCGCTGATCGAAGCCGGCATGTCGGTGGCCCGCTTCAACATGAGCCACGGCACCCAGGCCGAGCACCAGGAGCGCTACGACCGGCTGCGCAAGGCCGCCGAGGAGACCGGGCGGCCCATCGGCGTGCTGGCCGACCTGCAGGGCCCGAAGATCCGGCTGGAGACCTTCGCCCAGGGCCCGGTGGAGCTGGCGCGCGGCGACGAGTTCACCATCACCACCGAGGACGTGCCGGGCGACCGGTCCATCTGCGGCACCACGTACAAGGGCCTGCCGGGTGACGTCTCCCCCGGCGAGCGCATCCTCGTCAATGACGGCGCGGTGGCGCTGGAGGTGCTGGAGGTGCGCGGCCCCGAGGTGCGCACCATGGTCATCGAGGGCGGCGTCGTCTCCGACCACAAGGGCATCAACCTGCCGGGCGTGGCGGTGAACGTCCCGGCGCTCTCCGGGAAGGACGTGGACGACCTGCGCTTCGCGCTGCGCATGGGCTGCGACATGGTCGCGCTGTCCTTCGTCCGCGACGCCGGCGACATCGGCGACGTGCACCGGATCATGGACGAGGCCGGGCGCCGGGTGCCGGTGATCGCCAAGGTCGAGAAGCCGCAGGCGATCGACCACATGGAGGAGATCGTCCTCGCCTTCGACGGCGTGATGGTGGCCCGCGGCGACCTGGCGGTGGAGTACCCGCTGGAGAAGGTGCCGATGGTGCAGAAGCGGCTGATCGAGATGTGCCGCCGCAACGCCAAGCCGGTGATCGTCGCGACCCAGATGATGGAGTCGATGATCAACTCCTCGCGCCCGACGCGCGCCGAGGCGTCCGACGTCGCGAACGCGATCCTGGACGGTACGGACGCGGTGATGCTGTCGGCCGAGTCGTCGGTCGGCAAGTATCCGATCGAGACGGTCAAGACGATGTCGCGGATCGTCGTGGCGGCGGAGGACGAGCTGCTCTCGCGCGGGCTGCAGCCGCTGGTGCCGGGCAAGAAGCCGCGTACGCAGGGCGGGTCCGTGGCCCGGGCCGCGTGCGAGATCGCGGACTTCCTGGACGCCCGGGCGCTCGCGGCGTTCACCCAGTCCGGGGACACCGCGCGGCGGCTGTCGCGCTACCGCGCGTGCCAGCCGATCCTGGCCTTCACCACCGACGAGAGCACGCGCAACCAGCTCTGCCTGAGCTGGGGCGTGGAGCCGGTGCTCGTGCCGCACGTGGACAACACCGACGCCATGGTGGACCTGGTGGACGCCGAGGTGCTCAAGCTCAACCGCTTCCACGACGGCGACACGATGGTGATGACCGCCGGGTCGCCGCCCGGGGTGCCGGGCACCACGAACATGGTCCGCGTGCACCACCTGGGCGGCGAGCACTGAGCCGAGCGGCGCGGCCCCGCGCTACTCGATGGTGTTCTGCAGGCCCGGCACGGTGAGCGTGCCGCCGAACTGACCGGCCTGGATGACCTGGACGTCGGTGAAGAAGGCGAACGGCAGGTCCAGCGGCGGCGGGCTCTCGGGGCTGAACGTCATCGGGATCAGCCCGAAGAGGTTGCCCTTCAGCTCCTCGGTGTACATGGTCACCGTGCCGTTGCGGATGGTGGACGTGCTGCCCTCGTCGGCCCGTACGTGCGAGGTGTTCCTGCCGGGGCCGACGACCGTCTGGTGCAGGTCGCGGATGTCCACCCCGTCGTCCGCGGTGTACTTGAGCACCTTCTTCACCGCGCCGCCGTAGGTCCGCACCTCGACGATGCCGTGGTACTTCAGCCCCTTGAGGGTGAGCTTGGTGCTCTCCAGCCGCCAGGGCTCGTCGGGCAGCAGCGGCAGCCCGGGCTCCAGTTCGGCGTTCGCCAGGGCCTCGGGGTCGGGGGTGGGGCAGGGGAACGGCTCCTTGCCGTCCGCGGCGGCGCCGCCCCCGGCGCCGGTGTCCGGCTTCCCGTCCGCGGGGTCCTCGGCCGTGTCCCGTACCTTGTCGTCCAGTTCCTCCACGGTGGCGCCGGCCTCCTCGGCGGCGTCGCGGACGGCCTTCTCCTTCTCGCGCCGCTCCTCGTCCGAGGCGGCACCGGAGCCGGAGCCCGACCCCGGTTCCGTACCGCCGCCGGATCCCGGACCGGCGTCGCCGGCACCGGAGTCGGCGTCCCCCGAGCCGCCGGACGACCCGGCACCGGGGTCAGGCTCCGCTTCGGGGTCGTCCGGGTCGTCCGGGTCGAACAGGTCGCCCAGCTTGTCGCCGAGGCCCAGCGGGTCGTACCACGGGTTCGACTCCGACGGCGAAGGATTCGGCTCCGCCTCCCCGGACTCCCC
>NZ_JACBXC010001040.1 GCF_013870535.1 Streptomyces phytophilus
CGACTGCCCCGCGGCGAGGGCGCGTTCGGCCACCTCGCGCATCGGCGGGCGCTCCGCCGGGTCGACGCGCAGCATGTCCGCGACCAGCCACTCCAGCCCGGCGTCCACGTCGTCGTTGAAGTCGCCCGGCGGCAGCAGCGGGCGCTCGAACCGCTCCGGCGAGAACGCCCGCGCCGGGTCGTCCGCCTCGTACGGGAAGCGGTTCGTGAGCAGGAAGTACACGATCGTGCCCAGCGCCCACACGTCCCCCGCCGCCGAGTAGCCGCGCCCGCGGATGAGGACCTCGGGCGGCATGTACGCGACCGTGCCCTGCGCGCTCGCCGCCCGCGTCACCGGGTCGGTCTCCCGCGCCAGCCCGAAGTCGCTCACCTTGACCCGCAGCCCCGACTCGTCGTACGCGACGAGCACGTTGGCCAGCGTCAGGTCGCGGTGCACGACCGGCTGCTGCCGTTCGTGCGCGACGGACAGGCCGTCGGCGGCCTGCCGCAGCACCGCGGTGGCGTGCGGGACGGGGACGGCGCCGCCGTGGCTCCTGACCAGCGCTTCCAGGCTGCCGCCGGCCACGTACTCCATGGTGAAGTAGCCGCGTACGCCCTCCGCCGTGTCCACCGTGCCCGCGTCGAACACCCGGATGATGCCGGGGTGGCCGAGGGTGGAGAGGATGCGCGCCTCGTCGAGCCGGGAGAAGTTGGCGCCGAGGGACGCGCCGTGCTTGAAGAGCTTGAGCGCCTGCGGGCCGAGCACGTGGTGGCGTACGCGGTACACCTCGGCGAACGCGCCCTCGCCCAGCCTGCGGTCCACCACCAGGCCGGCGTGGATCCGCTGCCCGGGGACGAGCAGGGGGTCGCGCGCGCCGGTCGCGCCGCCGGTCGTCCGGTATGCCGCCATGGGCGCGCTTCCCCCTCCCCCTGCGTGCCTTCGGTCGCGGGCCCCGGCGGTCGTCCGGCCGGCGCCCGGCGGGCCGTCGGAATCGTTGTACCGCGAGGGCTCCGGGACCCCTCCCGCGCCGGCGAGCGGGGACGCACCGGGGGAGGGGCCGGTACGCGGCGGGTGGTGGACGTGCGGTGGAGGCCCGGTGGACCCGCGGTAGAACGGCAGTTGGCGGGCGGTCGGCGCCGGTCCCGCTTCGGGGGGATCTGGCCGCTTGCTGCGCGCGCCCGTGCAGGTTCATGACAGCTACGCCCCTGCCCGGAGGCGGTATACGCGGGTAGCGTCGCGGGCGTCCTACCTACCCCCTACAGGACACAGGTGGCTCGCATGACGACCCCGCTCACGCTCCCACCACCGCCGGCACTCCGCGGGCACGGCGCCACCGGTCCCCGGGGGCGCCGGTGAGCCCGGTGCGGTTCCAACTGCTCGGGCCGCTGAGCATTTCCGACGGCGGCGAGACCGTTGTCCTGCACCCCTCCAAGCCGGCCAACCTGCTCGCCGCGCTGCTGCTCAACGCGGGCGCCATCGTCTCCGTCGACTACCTCCAGCGCATGGTCTGGGGCGACGAGCAGCCGGCCACCGCGCGGGCCGCGCTCCAGACCTGCGTGCTGCGGCTGCGGCGGCTCTTCGCCAAGCACGAGGTGGTCGACACCCCCATCGAGGCGGTGCCCGGCGGGTACCGGATCACCGCGGACGCGCGCTCCCTCGACCTCGTCGAGTTCCGCGAGCGGGTACGCCGCACGCAGGAGCCGGGGCTGTCGGCGGAGGCGGCCATGGGCGCGCTGCAGGGGGCGCTGGCGCTGTGGCAGACCGGGGTGCTGGCCAACGTGCGGTCGGAGGCGATCCACCGCGACGAGGTGCCGCGCATGCTGGAGGAGCGGCTGCGGGTCGTGGAGCGGCTGTGCGACGTGCGGCTGGAGCTGGGGCAGTGCGGGCAGGCGCTGGTCGACCTGTGGAGCGTCACCCGCGCGCACCCCGACCACGGCCGGTTCCGGGAGCAGTTGATCGAGGCGCTGTACCGCACGGGGCGGCAGACGGAGGCGCTGGCGGAGTACCGCGGGTTCAAGGCGTACCTCGCGGACGGCCTCGGCGTCGGGCCCTCGGCCGCGCTCCAGCGGCTGGAGCTGTCGATCCTGCGCGGCGAGGACCTGGGCCCGGCGGCCGAGCCGCCCGTACGCGCGGGGCTCCCGGCCGCGGCGCCGGCCGCGCCCGCACCGGCACCCGAGCCGCCGGGGCTGCCGCCGGT
>NZ_JACBXC010001041.1 GCF_013870535.1 Streptomyces phytophilus
GGAGACAACCTTGGCCACCGGAACAACCGAACGCCCACCGAGCCCCGACCAGCCGGGCGGTGTCCGCGCCCCGGGCCGTGCCGCCATCGCGGCGCGCCATCTCCGCACCGACCGCTGGTGGCTGCAGCCCACCGCCACCTTCACCGCGCTGACGGTGTTCATCGTCTACTCGACGTGGCGCGCCCTCATCGACGACAACTACTACGCGGCGCCCTACGTCTCACCGTTCTACTCGCCCTGCCTGGGCTCCGAGTGCGTGGACATGAAGGGCGGCCCGAACTTCGCGCTCTTCGGCGACTGGTGGTTCATGTCCCCCGCGGTGATCATCCTGATCTTCCCGCTGGGCTTCCGGTTCACCTGCTATTACTACCGCAAGTCGTACTACCGCAGCTTCTGGGCGTCGCCGCCGTCCTGCGCGGTCGCCGAGCCGCACAAGACGTACACCGGCGAGACCCGCTTCCCGCTGATCCTGCAGAACGCGCACCGCTACTTCTTCTACGCCGCGCTGGTGGTCGCCGCGATCCTCACGTACGACGCGGTCCTCGGCTTCCGCAACAGCGAGTACGAGTGGGGCCACGTGGGTCTCGGCACCATCGTGCTCTGGATCAACGTCGTGCTCATCTGGCTGTACACCCTCTCCTGCCACTCCTGCCGGCACATCGTCGGCGGCCGGCTCAGGCACTTCTCCAAGCACCCGCTGCGCTACCGCGCATGGGGCTGGGTGGGCAAGCTCAACCAGCGCCACGCGCTGCTGGCCTGGGCGTCCCTGATCAGCGTGGGACTCGCCGACCTGTACGTATACCTGCTGGCCTCGGGCGCGTTCGACGACCCGGTGCTGTTCTAGAGGCGCAGCGAGCCGACCGATGGGAAAGGCGAAGCACAGAAAATGACGCAAGTCGAACGGCAGCAGTGGGACGTCGTCGTGGTGGGTGCCGGGGGCGCCGGGCTGCGGGCGGCGATCGAGGCCCGGGAGCAGGGCCTGCGCACGGCCGTCATCTGCAAGTCGCTCTTCGGCAAGGCCCACACCGTCATGGCGGAGGGCGGCATCGCCGCCAGCATGGGCAACGTCAACGCGGGCGACAACTGGCAGGTGCACTTCCGCGACACGATGCGCGGCGGCAAGTTCCTCAACAGCTGGCGGATGGCGGAGCTGCACGCCAAGGAGGCGCCGGACCGCGTCTGGGAGCTGGAGACCTGGGGTGCGCTCTTCGACCGCACCAAGGACGGCAAGATCTCCCAGCGCAACTTCGGCGGCCACGAGTACCCGCGCCTCGCCCACGTCGGCGACCGCACGGGGCTCGAACTGATCCGCACCCTCCAGCAGAAGGTCGTCTCCCTCCAGCAGGAGGACTTCAAGGAGAGCGGGGACTACGAGTCCCGGATCAAGGTCTTCCAGGAGTGCACGGTCACGCGCATCCTGAAGGCGCCCGACGGCCGGGTCTCCGGCATCTTCTCCTACGAGCGCGAGTCGGGCCGGTTCTTCGTGATCGAGTCGCCGGCGGTGGTGCTGGCGACCGGCGGCATCGGCAAGTCGTTCAAGGTGACGTCCAACTCCTGGGAGTACACCGGCGACGGGCACGCGCTCGCGCTGCTCGCCGGGGCGTCGCTGATCAACATGGAGTTCGTCCAGTTCCACCCCACCGGGATGGTCTGGCCGCCCTCGGTCAAGGGGATCCTCGTCACCGAGTCGGTCCGCGGCGACGGCGGTGTCCTGCGCAACAGCGACGGCAAACGCTTCATGTTCGACTACATCCCGGACGTCTTCAAGGAGAAGTACGCGCAGAGCGAGGACGAGGGCGACCGCTGGTACGAGGACCCGGACAACAACCGGCGCCCGCCCGAGCTGCTCCCCCGCGACGAGGTGGCCCGCGCCATCAACTCCGAGGTGAAGGCCGGCCGCGGCTCCCCGCACGGCGGCGTGTTCCTGGACGTCTCGACCCGGCTGCCGGCCGAGGAGATCAAGCGCCGGCTGCCGTCGATGCACCACCAGTTCAAGGAGCTGGCGGACGTCGACATCACCGCGGAGCCGATGGAGGTCGGCCCGACCTGCCACTACGTGATGGGCGGCGTCGACGTCGACCCGGACACGGCGGCGGCGCTGGGCGTGCCGGGCCTCTTCGCGGCCGGCGAGGTCGCCGGCGGCATGCACGGCTCGAACCGCCTCGGCGGCAACTC
>NZ_JACBXC010001042.1 GCF_013870535.1 Streptomyces phytophilus
ACGGGAGGCGGCCGAGGCCGCCGGGGCGCGGGTGCGGCTCGTCCTGGAGCCCACGCCGCGCGGGGTCAGCGAACTGCGCCGTACGCGGGCGGCGCTCGCGCTGCAGGGCTGCGCGGTCGAGGCCGTGGTCGCGAACCGGGTCCTGCCGGCGGGCTCGGAGGACGCCTGGTTCGCGACGCTGGCCGACGAGCAGCACCGCGTGGTCAAGGAGGTGGCCGCGGAACTGCGCGCCGCGGGCGGCACGTTCTGCGCGCTGCCGCACCTGGGCCCGGAGCCGCAGGGCGCGGTGGCCCTGGCGGCGCTGGCCGAGTCGGTGCCCCCGCCGGGTGATCGGCCGCAGGCCGCCGAGCCGGGGGACCCGGCGCAGGTGGACGACCTGCTGGCCGACGAGGGCGTGCTGCTGTACCGCCTGCCGCTGCCCGGCGCCGAACGGGGGGACCTCACCCTCGTACGCCGCGGCGACGAACTCCTGATCACCGCGGCCGGCCACCGCCGAGCCCTGCCGCTGCCGGCCGCACTCCGCCGCTGCACCATCACCCGCGCCGGCCTCCACGGCGCCGAACTCCACATCCGCTTCACCCCGGACCCGGAAGTCTGGCCCCACCCCACCTGACCCGCGCCCCGCGCCCGAACCCGGCCAGCACCCCGTGACAGCGCCCGGAGCCCTCCGGCCGCGCCGCACCCCCGGGGGGACTCCGTCCGGAACCTCGGCAGGGCTCCAGGCTGCCTCCGCCCTCCAGGCCGGCAGGCCACCCCGCACCCACCCGCCCACAACCCTCCGCACGGCAGTGAACGCGAAGTCCGCGGTCGGGTACCGTCGATGTATGAGTGATGCCATCGAGCGTCCTGAACCCGGTGCGGCCTCCACCGTCCCGGACCCGGACGCGTGGGCCCAGGCGTGTGCCGAGGACTTCGCTGCCGAGCAGGCCCGGCGGCGCGCGGTCTACGGGCCCGAGCCCGTCAGCGCCGCCGAGGAGCTGCGCCGCTTCTTCGACTCCCTCTCCGACAAGGTCTCCGAGCTTCGCGCCCCCGGGGCGACCGGCGGCACCGCCGCCGTCGCGCAGACCGCCGCGCAGCAGTTCGCGAAGCAGTTCCTCGCCTCCGTGAAGACCGTCGTCGAGCCCGTCGTGGAGCGCAATCCGCAGATCTTCGACCACCTCGCCTCCGCCGGCACGGAGATCGCCGCCGCCTACCGCGCCGCAGTTCAGCGGCAGGAGGCCGACTGGTCGCGGGAGGACGAACCCCCCAGCAGTCCCAAGCAGATCGACCTCGACTGACGGCCGGGCCCCGCGCCGCCTCCGGTAATGTGAGGAGGCGCAGCGGGGCTCGAACCGAATAACCGAGGGAGACATGGGACTCACCATCGGCGTCGACATCGGCGGCACCAAGATTGCGGCCGGTGTGGTCGACGAAGAGGGCTCGATCATCCGGACGAGCACGGTACCGACCCCGGGAACACCCGAAGGCGTCGTGGACGCCATCTGCACGGCGGTTCAAGACGTCACGACCGTAGCTCCCGCGGAGGCAGTGGGCATCGGCGCCGCCGGGTACGTGGACGACAAGCGCGCCACCGTGCTCTTCGCCCCGAACGTCAACTGGCGCCACGAGGCGCTCAAGGACAAGGTGGAACAGCGCATCGGCCTGCCCGTCGTCGTCGAGAACGACGCCAACGCCGCCGCCTGGGGCGAGTACCGCTTCGGCGCCGGCCAGGGCCACGACGACGTCGTCTGCATCACCCTGGGCACCGGCCTCGGCGGCGGCGTGATCATCGGCGGCCGGCTGCACCGCGGCCGCTTCGGCGTGGCCGCGGAGTTCGGCCATATCCGCGTCGTACCCGACGGGTTGCTGTGCGGCTGCGGCAGCCAGGGCTGCTGGGAGCAATACGCCTCCGGCCGCGCCCTCGTGCGGTACGCGCACCAGCGTGCCGCCGCCACCCCCGAGTCCGCCGAGATACTGCTCGCCCTCGGCGACGGCACGCCCGAGGGCGTCCAGGGGCGGCACGTCAGCGAGGCGGCCCGGCGGGGCGACCCGGTGGCGGTCGACTCGTTCCGGGAGCTGGCCCGTTGGGCGGGGGCGGGGCTCGCGGACCTGGCGTCGCTCTTCGACCCGTCGGCGTTCATCGTCGGCGGCGGCGTCTCGGACGAGGGCGACCTCGTCCTCGACCCGATCCGCAA
>NZ_JACBXC010001043.1 GCF_013870535.1 Streptomyces phytophilus
GCCCCCGCGAGGCCCGGCCACCCGGCGAGCGGGCCAGCGCCCAGGACAGCGACAGGTGCACCCGGGCCCGGGTGATGCCGACGTAGAGCAGCCGGCGCTCCTCCTCGACCTGCTCGGGCGTCTTGGCGTACGTGATCGGCAGCATGCCCTCCGTGAGCCCCACCAGGAACACCGCGTCCCACTCCAGGCCCTTCGCGGCGTGCAGTGAGGCGAGTGTCACACCCTCGACCGTCGGCGCGTGCTGCGCCGCCGCGCGCTCGCCCAGTTCGTCGACCAGATCCCGCAGCGTCGCCCCCGGCCTGGCCCGGCCGAAGTCCTCGGCCAGCCGCACCAGCGCGGCAAGCGACTCCCACCGGTCCCGTACGGTGCCCGAGCCCGCCGGCGGCTCCGCCGACCAGCTCAGCACGGCCCGGACCTGGGCGGCCAGGTCGCCGTCCCGGCCGGCCTCGTCCAGCATCGCGTCGTTCTTGCCGCCGACGGCCGCGCCGCGCAGCTTGATCCCGGCCTCGCGCACCTCGGGCCGCTCGAAGAACCGCTCGGCGCCCCGCAGCTGGTACGGCACGGAGCGGTCGGCGAGCGCCTGCTCGTAGACCTCCGACTGGGCGTTGATCCGGTAGAGCACGGCGATGGAACTGGGCGCCACGCCCGCGTCGATGAGCCGGCGGATGTGCCGTGCGGTGCCCTCGGCCTCGGCGGGCTCGTCCGCGTACTCCGTGAAGGCGGGCTCCGGGCCCGCCTCGCGCTGCGCGACCAGCTCCAGGCGGGCGGCGGCGGCCCGGCCGGTGGCCTGGGCCAGCACGCCGTTGGCCAGGTGGACGACCTGGGGCGTCGAGCGGTAGTCCCGGACGAGCTTGACGACCGTGGCCTCCGGGTGCCGGACGCGGAAGTCCAGCAGGTGGTCGGGGGTGGCGCCGGTGAAGGAGTAGATCGTCTGGCTGGCGTCGCCGACGACGCACAGGCTGTCCCGGCCGCCGAGCCACAGCTCCAGCAGCCGCTGCTGGAGCGGGCTGACGTCCTGGTACTCGTCGACGACGAAGTGCTGGTACTGCCGCTGCACCTGCTCGGCGATGTCCGGCCGGTCCTGGAGCACGCCCACCGTGAGCAGGAGTACGTCCTCGAAGTCGATGACGCCGCGGTCGCGCTTCAACTGCTCGTACCCCCGGTAGATACCGGTGATCTCCGCCGGGTCGCGCGGGGCGTCGCGGCCGGTCTTGGCGATCGCCGCCGCGTAGTCCTCGGGGGCGGTCTGCGTGACCTTCGCCCACTCCAGCTCGCCAGTGACGTCCCGCAGCTCGTTCCGGTCGAGCCGGACGCGGCCACGCGCCGCGGCCTCCGCGACCAACTGGACCTTGCGCTCCAGCAGCCGCGGCAGCTCGCCGCCGACGGCCCGCGGCCAGAAGTACTGCAACTGCCGCAGCGCGGCGGAGTGGAACGTCCGCGCCTGCACGCCCGGGGCGCCGAGCTGGCGCAGCCGGCCGCGCATCTCGCCGGCCGCCCGGTTCGTGAACGTCACGGCCAGTACGCTCGCGGGCTGGAGCACTCCGGCCCGCACGCCGTACGCGATGCGGTGCGTGATGGCCCGCGTCTTGCCCGTGCCCGCGCCGGCCAGCACGCACACCGGGCCCCGCAGGGCGGTCGCCACCTCGCGCTGCTCGGGGTCGAGCCCGGCCAGCACCGCGTCCGCCGAGCCCGGGACGGCGGGGAACGCCGTGGACTCCGGGGACAGGGAGGGCTGCGAGGACTGCGGGGGCTGCGGTGCTGCTGTCACCCCGCCATGCTGCCAGGTCCCCCGGGACCGGTGTGCCGGTTGTCCACAGGCCCGGCACGAGCGGCCCGGTTGTCCACAGATAGCGGCCGGGGCTACGGGAATGGCCGCGTCCCCGGGTACGTTCACCTTCCGGAACAGATCACGCCGCGACCCGGCCGACCCCCGAAGGAGCGCAGCGACATGGCGGGCACCGTCACGATGTACAGCACCACCTGGTGCGGCTACTGCCGTCGGCTCAAGAGCCAGATGGACCGCGAGGGCATCCCGTTCGAGGAGGTCAACATCGAGCAGGACCCGAAGTCCGCCGCCTACGTCGAGAGCGTGAACAACGGCAACCAGCTCGTGCCGACCGTCGTCGTGGTGCCGCGGCAGGGCGGCGAGTCCGTCGCCATGCCGAACCCCTCG
>NZ_JACBXC010001044.1 GCF_013870535.1 Streptomyces phytophilus
ACGACGGCGCCGCGGGCGCGCAGCGTGGCGACGTTGGCCCGGGTGGCGGGGTGCTCCCACATCTCGGTGTGCATGGCCGGCGCGAAGACGACCGGGCAGGAGGCGGTGAGCAGGGTGTTCGTCAGCAGGTCGTCGGCCAGGCCGTGGGCCGCCCTGGCCAGCAGGTCGGCGGTGGCGGGGGCGACGACCACGAGGTCGGCCCGCCGGCCGATCCGTACGTGCGGGACCTCGTGCACGTCCGCCCAGGTCTCGGTGGCGGCGGGGCGGCCGGACAGGGCCGCCCAGGTGGCCTCGCCGACGAAGTGCAGCGCGGCGGCCGTGGGCACGGCCCGTACCGCGTGGCCCGACTCGGTGAACAGCCGCAGCAGCTCGCACGCCTTGTACGCCGCGATGCCGCCGCTGACGCCCAGCACCACCTCGGCCGGCGCCCCCGCTCCCGCCGCCGCCGTCTCCTCGGCCGCCGCTTCCGCCATGTCCCGCTCCCCGCCGCTCGTCGTCTGCTCCCCCCATGACACACCACGGGCCCGGCAGCCGCGCTGCCGGGCCCGTGGATGAGGGATGCCTACTGCGCGGGGCCCTCGGTGGCCTCGGAGGTCAGCAGACCCGCGTTGATCTCGCGGAGCGCGATGGACAGCGGCTTCTCGTGCACGTGGGTGTCCACCAGCGGGCCGACGTACTCCAGCAGGCCCTCGCCCAGCTGGGAGTAGTACGCATTGATCTGCCGCGCGCGCTTCGCCGCGTAGATCACGAGGCTGTACTTGGAGTCGGTCGCCTCAAGCAGCTCGTCGATCGGCGGGTTGATGATGCCCTCGGGCGCGGTGATGGGAGAGGACAACCTATCCAGCCTTCCAGTGGAACTTCACGAATCAAACCTGCATCAAGGCTAGCAGCTCGGCGGAGACGTCCTCGACGGAGGTGTTGACAAGCGTCGAGTCGAACTCCTCCTCGGCCGCCAGTTCCGTACGGGCCGCGGCCAGCCGGCGCTCGATGACCTCCGGCGGCTCCGTGCCGCGCCCGGTCAGCCGGCGCACCAGCTCGTCCCAGCTCGGCGGGGCGAGGAAGACCAGCAGCGCGTCCGGCATGCTCTCCCGGACGAGCCGCGCCCCCTGCAGGTCGATCTCCAGCAGCACGGGCTCGCCGGCCTCCAGCCGCTCCAGCACGGGCCCGCGCGGGGTGCCGTACCGGTTGCCGGAGAACTGCGCCCACTCCAGCAGCTCGCCGTTGGCGACGAGCTTGTCGAACTCGTCGTCGCTGACGAAGAAGTACTGGACGCCGTGCCGTTCGCCGGGGCGCGGTCTGCGGGTCGTCGCGGAGACCGAGAGCCACACCTCGGGATGGACCTTGCGCAGATGCGCGACGACCGTGCTCTTGCCGACCCCGGAGGGGCCGGAGAGCACGGTCAGCCGCGGACGATCTGCCGGCGGGACGGGGGCCGCCCCCCGGGAGAAGGCTGTACTCATGCAGCGATTATCCCGGTTTTCCGGAGTGCCTCGGAACGTCAGGAACCGGTGCTGCCGAACTCGCGCTCCAGCGAGGCGATCTGGTTGGAGCCCAGACCGCGCACACGACGGCTCTCGGAGATGCCGAGCCGCTCCATGATCTGCTTGGCGCGCACCTTGCCCACGCCGGGCATGGACTCAAGCAGGGCGGAGACCTTCATCTTGCCGATGACGTCGTTCTCCTGGCCCTGCTTGATGACGTCGTGCAGGGACGCGCCGGAGTGCTTCAGTCGATTCTTGACCTCGGCGCGCTCCCGGCGAGCCGCTGCGGCCTTCTCGAGCGCGGCTGCGCGCTGTTCAGGGGTAAGGGGCGGAAGAGCCACGCCTACGTCACCTCGGATGTCGAACTAATCGGATATGGAACGGTGTGGAACCTAGTGGCCCCGCACCTGCGGAGCAACGAGCAACGCCCTGGCGCCCGCGCTCTGATGACGGAGACTAGCGGCCGAGAAGGCGCCAGTCAGCGAGAACAGACGAAAAGTCCTGGTCAGACTCAAGTTCCGCGACAAGTTCTAGGTATATGACCCGGTTTATGAGGATACGTTCCGTACGTCATCGGCCAATTGTTCGGCCGCCGCCCGCAGCCTCGCGATATCGGGTCCCTGCGCCAGCACCGACCGGCTTGCGCTCGGCAGGACTTGGGGCAGCACGGCCCCGAAGACCCGCGGAAGGTC
>NZ_JACBXC010001045.1 GCF_013870535.1 Streptomyces phytophilus
CGTACCCCTCGACGAGGCCGTACGCCGCCTCCCGCGCGGCGCCGGACTGCTGGAGCCCGCCGGCGAGGACCGCTGCACGCTCGTCACCGGCGGCGACGCGCTCGACTGGCTGGCCGTGCGGATCGCGCTGCTCGGCGTGGACTTCGAGGTGCGCGAGCCGCCGGAGCTGGCGGATTTCCTGCGCGACCTCGGCGACCGGATCAGCCGGTCGTATCCGCCGCCTCCACCTCGTCGCGCGTGATGCCCAGCAGGTAGAGCACCGTGTCGAGGAACGGGACGTTCACCGCCGCGTGCGCGGCCTCCCGGACCAGCGGCTTGGCGTTGAACGCCACCCCCAGGCCCGCGGCGTTGAGCATGTCGAGGTCGTTGGCGCCGTCCCCGATCGCCACCGTCTGCGCCAGCGGCACGCCCGCCTCGGCGGCGAAGCCGGTGAGCAGCCGGGCCTTGCCCGCCCGGTCCACGACGGGCCCGGTGATCCGGCCGGTGAGGGCGCCGTCGACGATCTCCAGGGTGTTCGCGGCGGCGAAGTCCAGCGAGAGGCGGTCCTTGAGGTCGTCCGTGATCTGCGTGAAGCCGCCCGAGACGACCCCCACCTGGTAGCCCAGGCGCTTGAGCGTACGGATCAGGGTGCGGGCGCCGGGCGTCAGGCGCACCTCCTCGCGCACCTTGTCCACCACCGACTCCTCCAGCCCTGCCAGCAGCGCCACCCGGGCGTGCAGGGACTGCTCGAAGTCCAGCTCGCCGCGCATCGCGGCGGCGGTCACCTCCGCGACCTCCGCCTCGCAGCCGGCGTGCGCGGCGAACAGCTCGATGACCTCGTCCTGGATGAGGGTCGAGTCGACGTCCATCACCACGAGCCGCTGCGCCCGGCGCTGCAGCCCGGACGCCACCACGGCGACATCCACGCCGAGGCGGGCGGCGGCGGTGGCCAGCGCGGTGCGCAGCTCCTCGGTGGCGGCGCCGGAGACCTCGAACTCGACGGCGGTCACGGGGTACTTCGCGAGCCGGAAGATGCGGTCGATGTTGCCGCCGGAGCCGGTGATCGCGGCGGCGATGCCGGCGGTCGACTCGGCGGTCAGCGGCTGCCCGAGCACGGTCACGTGGGAGCGGCCGGGGGCGCGGGGCTCGTTGTCGCCGGTGCCGGAGATTATCTCCGCCTCCAGGCGCATGGAGTCGGCCCAGGAGTGGATCGTCGCGCGCAGCTCGCCCTCGGTGGCGCCGACGGGCGGGGTGACCAGGGCGCACAGGGTGATGCGCCCGCGGGTGACGATCTGCTCGATGTCTATGACCTCGACCCCGTAGGCGGCGAGGGTGTCGAAGAGGCCGGCGGTGAGACCGGCGCGGTCGCGGCCGAAGATCTTGACGAGAAGCGTGCGGGCGACGGTGGTCATGATGCGACCACGGTATCGCGGTACGGGCCGCCGGCGGCCGGGCGGGTCGGGGTTGCGGCGGGCGGCGGCCAGGCCGCTGGGCTGGGAGGTTGCGGTGAGGGGTACGTGCGGTTGCGCGCGGCCGAACGGGCGGGGGAGGGGCGCCGGGCACCCCGGCCCGGATGTCCCGGCCGCTCCCGTCGCCCCGTGTCCGCGCGGCCACTGTCCGTAAGTGATCAAGTCCGGTCAACGGGCGCGAAGCGCCCGGAGCGGGCAGGAAGTGGAAGGTAAAACTCCACCTCCTGCCGTGACCCGCGTTTTCGTGAAGCGACTGTTACTGAAATAGTTCCTCAGGATGTTCGCCATCCCTAGACTCCTTACGGGCCTGTTGAAGTCAGGTGCCGTGCAAGGGGCACCTCGGGGGACAACTTTGTGGGGCATGGAGTGCCTGAACTCGTACTTGAACTGAATGGACAGACGTGGACGCTCGATCCGGCGCGCGCCTATCGCGTCGGGCGGGATCCGCAGGGGGACGTGGTGCTGGAGGACGCCAGGGTGTCCTGGCGGCACGCCAGCCTCCGGTGGGGCGGCCGTAGCTGGCTCCTTGAGGACGTCGGCAGCACCAACGGCTCGTACGTGGAGGGCCAGCGGGTCCACCAGATCGAGGTCGGCCCCGGCTCGGTCGTGTATCTCGGCAACGCCACCGACGGCCCGCAGCTGCGGCTCTCCGCGCCTGCCGGCGCCGCCGCCCCCGACGTGTACAGCGCGCAGACCGCGATGGCCCAGCCGCCGCCCGGGGC
>NZ_JACBXC010001046.1 GCF_013870535.1 Streptomyces phytophilus
GGCCACGCCGTACGGCACGAGCAGGCCGGCCGGCGCCGGCGGCGACTGGCCCACCGAGTTCCCGCTCCCCGACGGCTGGCTCCCCGAGGGCATCACCATCGGCAGCCGCCCGTACGCCTACATGGGCTCCCGCGCCAACGGCGCCGTCCTCCGCGCCGACCTGCGCACCGGCGCGCTGAAAGTCGTCCACGCCGGGGCGCCGGGCACGGCGTCCATCGGCCTGAAGCTGGACCGCGACGGCCTGCTGTACGTGGCGGGCGGCGCCGGCGGCACGGCAAGTGTCGTCGACGCCCGTACCGGCGCCGTGGTCGCGACCCACCGGCTGACGCCCCCGACCGGCCACTTCGTCAACGACACGGTCCTCCTCGGCCGTACCGCCTGGTTCACCGACTCCAACGAGGCGGTCCTCTACGCCGTCCCCCGCGGCCGCCGCGGCAAGGTCCGCGCCCTCCCGCTCACCGGCGACTGGGTCCAGACCCCCGGTGTCTTCAACGCCAACGGCATCGTCGACACCCCCGACGGCCGCGGCCTCGTCGTCGTCAGCAGCACCCCCGGCCGCCTGTACCACGTCGACCTGCGGACCGGCCACGCCACGGAGATCGCGCTGCGCGGCGCGGCGGACGTCGCCAACGGCGACGGCCTGGCCCGCGTCGGCCACACGCTGTACGTGGTCCGCAACCGCGACAACCTGGTCGCGGCCTTCCGCCTGGACCGCGCGATACGCACCGCCACCCTGCACCACACGATCACGGACCCCCGCTTCGACGTCCCCACCACGGCGGCCCGCCACGGCAACCGCCTCTACCTGGTCAACGCCCGCTTCACCTCGCCCCAGGAGCCCGACACCGCCTTCAGCGCGGTGGCGGTCCCCCTCTGAGGGCCGGGCGCCCTGCCCCGGGGCGCCGGCGGCACCGCGGGAGCCGTGCCGCCGGACAGGTCCGGACCGGATCGCTTCCGTACGCGATCCGACCGCCCTGCCGGCGCCCCGCGGCCGGGACCGGCTACGCCGTCTCCTCGAAGTAGGCGTCGAGGGCCGACTCCAGGTCGACCGCCCACTCCTTCAGCGTCGCCTTGTCCGGGGCCTCCACCTCGGCCGGGCATATGCCGCGGCTGTCGTGGACGCTGAGGACGAGGCGGCGGCCGAACCGGGAGGTCTTGTACTCGACCGCGCCGATCTCCGGCCACGTGAACTCGGCCTCGGTGTCGTCGAGCTGGAAGCGGACGCCGGTGCTGTCCACGGTCACGGAGCCGCGGCGGTCGGCCGCCTCGAAGACGGGGCCGCCTTCGTCGGCTTCCGGCTCCTCGGCTTCGTCCTTGGCCTCGTCCTTGTCGTTGGCCTTGTCCCGGACCTCGTCCTCGTCCTCGGCTTCGGTCGTGTCCTTGCCGCTGTCGTCGTCCCCGGGTTCGGTGGCGGCTTCCGCGGCGTCCTCCGGGTCCGTGCCGGGTTCCTTCTTCTCTATGGTCGTTGCTGCTTCGTCCTTCTCCTTGTCGTCGGGCGGCGACGCTACGAGGCCGGGCAGAGCGGCCGGGTCCGTCGCGGCGGCGTTGACGGGCGTGACGTTCAGACCTTTGTTCTCCTCCACGGTCCCAAAGTATGGCCGCTGGCCCCCCTCGCGGTCTCCGGGTCCGTACACCTGCACCGGGATGCCCGGTTCGGCACCCTGCGGCGGCTTCGTACCATGGCCGCCATGGAGATCGTCACCGTGCCCTACGACCACCCCGACGCGGTCATGCTCAACGACCGGGTCCAGATCGAGTACGCCGAGCGGTACGGCGAAGGCGATCACACGGCGATGGACCCGCTGCACTTCACGCCCCCGCACGGGCTCTACCTGCTGGCGTACGACGCCGACGGCACCCCGCTCGCCACGGGCGGCTGGCGGGCCATGGACGCGACGCCGGAGGGGCACAGCCCCGGTGACGCGGAGCTGAAGCGGATGTACGTGGTCCCGGAGGCCCGGGGGCGCGGGCTGGCCCGGCGGATACTCGCGGCGCTGGAGGAGAGCGCGCGGGACGCGGGCCGGACGCGGATGGTGCTGGAGACCGGGATGAAGCAGCCGGAGGCGATAGCGCTGTACCTGTCGGAGGGGTACGAGCCGACGGAGAAGTTCGGCTACTACCGCTTCGAGCCGGACAGCCGCTGCTTCGCCAAGCCGCTGCGGGCGGCGC
>NZ_JACBXC010001047.1 GCF_013870535.1 Streptomyces phytophilus
CGCGGCTCGCGCCTCTCTTCCGCCCGGCGGGCATTGTGCCACCTCGCGCCCCCCGTTCGGTTGAATCCCGCGATCTCGCTCCGACGTCCGCCCCCGCGCCCCTTACCGTCGTCGGTTGTACGACCGTCGGTTGTACGTCGCCAGCCGGTCACCGACCTCCGGGGGACCACGATGAGGAACCGCAGCGCCGGTGAGCTGCCCGCCGAAGCCACCAGCTTCGTCGGCCGCCGGCAGGAGCTCGCGCTGCTCGACGCCTGTCTGCGGCAGGCCCGCCTGGTCACGCTCACCGGGCCCGGCGGAGTCGGCAAGACCCGCACCGCCGTGCGCGGCGCGCACCGGCTGCGCACCCGCTTCCCCGACGGCGTGACCCTCGTACCGCTGTCCGCCCTCGCGGACCCGCGGCTGCTGCCCAACACCGTCGCCGCCGCGCTCGACCTGCCGGAGCAGACCTCGCTGCCGGCGCAGGACGCGCTCGCCGCGTACCTCAAGGACAAGTCGGCGCTGCTCATCCTCGACACCTGCGAGCACCTGGTAGACGCCTGCGCCGTGCTCGCCGAGGACCTGCTGCGGGCCGCGCCGCAGCTGCACGTCGTCGCCACCAGCCGGCAGCCCCTGGACGTCGCCGGCGAGCACATCCTGCCGATTCCACCGCTGGCCGTCGCGGACTCCGGGCCCGCGGACGACGCGCTCCAGCTGTTCACCGACCGGGCCGCGGCCGCCGTGCCCGGCTTCACCGTCGACGACGACAACCGCGCCGACGTCCTCGCGCTCTGCCGGCGCCTCGACGGCATCCCGCTGGCCATCGAGCTGGCGGTCAGCCGGCTGCGGGTGCTCTCCCCCGAGGAGATGCTGAACCGGCTCGACCACCGCTTCCAGCTGCTCACCGGGGGCCGGCGCACCGCCGTGCCGCGGCACCAGACGCTGCGTACCACCATCGGCTGGAGCTACGAGCTGTCCACCGAGCCCGAGCGGCTGCTGTGGTCCCGGCTCGCGGTGTGCGCCGGGGAGTTCAGCCTCGACGTCGCCGAGGCGGTCGGCGCGGAGGGGGCGCTGCCCGTCGAGGGCGTGCTCGACGCGTTGATCGGGCTGGTGGAGAAGTCGGTGGTGCTGCGGGTGGAGTCCGACGACGGCACCCGCTACCGGATGCTCGACACCATCCGGGAGTTCGGCCTCGAACAGCTCGGCCCCGGCCCGGAGGCCGAGCAGACCCGGCGCCGGCACCGCGACCACTTCCTGCGCCGGGCCCGGCTGTTCGACGCCGAGTGGACCGGCGACCGGCAGGCGCTGCTGCTGCGGCAGATGGTGCGCGACCAGGCCGACGTACGGGTCGCGCTGGAGTTCTGCGTCGCCGACCCGGACGACGGCTCCGCGGGCCTGAAGATGGCCACGATGCTGTGGGGCTACTGGCACTGCACCGGGCTGCTCACCGAGGGGCGCTACTGGCTGCGCCGCGCCCTCGACCGCTGCCCCGAGGACCGCCCCGAGCGGGTCAGGGCGCTCTGGCTGACCTGCTGGTTCATGGACATGCAGGGCGAGCGCGGCGACACCTTCGCGCTGCTGGACGAGGCCGAGGCCGTCGCCCTGCGCATCGACGACCGCACGGGCCTCGCCTGGACGCGCACCTTCCGCCACCACTCCCGCTACTTCCGCGGCCGGGCCGAAGGCGTCGCCGAGGGCTTCGAGGCGGCCCGGCGGGAGCTGGCCGAGCAGGGCGACGAGAGCGGGCTGCTGATGAGCGGCTTCATCGCGGGCTTCTTCCACGTCCTCAACGGCGGTACGGGCGAGGGCATCGCCCTCAGCGAGGACTCGCTCCGGCGCAACGCGGACACCCCCGCCGAACTGTGGTCGCGCGGCTGGGCGCTGTGGGTCAAGAGCATCGGCCTGTGGCTGAAGGGCGAGCACCTGGAGAGCATCGAGTGCGCCCGGCAGGGCATCCGGGCCAAGGCGGTGCTGCACGACCTGATGGGCGTCGCGCACTTCCTGGAGGGCTTCGCCTGGCGGGCGGCGGAGCTGCGGCACTTCGAGCGGGTGGCGACGCTCCAGGGCGCGGCGGACGCGCTGTGGCGCCGGGCGGTCAAGGAGGCCAGGTTCGGCATCTCCGTCCTGCACGACCTGCACGGCGGCGCCGCGGACGCGGCGCGCGAGGCGCTGGGCAACGACGGCTACGAC
>NZ_JACBXC010001048.1 GCF_013870535.1 Streptomyces phytophilus
CGGCGAGCCGGTCGAAGGGGACGGGGCCGGGCAGCCGCATGTCGTACTGGCGGGCGACGACGACCGCGTCCGCCGGGACGCACTGCTCCCGCAGCCGGGTCTGGTACGTGGACATGTTGTTGCGGGCGTTGATCTCCAGCACGGGCAGCAGCGAACCGTCGGCCCGTACGAGAGCGTCGACGCCCACGGGCCCGTGGTAGCCGTCGGCGGCGAGCCGCCCGCCGACGAGCCGCGCGGTGTCCTCGACCACCGCGCGCTGCCCGCGGGTGAGCCGGGCCGGGAAGCGGTGGCCCTGGTGGACGCCGCCGGCGGTCAGCGCCTCCTTGACGAAGTCGAAGCGCACGGAGCCGTCCCGGCCCACGGTGAGGTGGTAGTTGAGGTCGGCGGCCTTGTCCGCCCACACCTCCACCACCACGGCGAGCCGGTCGTCCCCGGTACGCGCCGCGCGCCGGCGCACCATCCGCACCAGCTGCTCCAGCCGCCGCGCCCGGTCGGCGACGACGATGCCCTTGCCGGAGACGCCGTACGCGTCCTTGACGCCGACGACCGCGCCGTCCGCGATCCGGGCGACGGCCTTCTCCGCGACGGCCTCGAACTCCGCGACCGACTCGCACTCCCAGCCCTCGGCGAGCGGCACGCCCAGCTCCGCGGTGACGCGGCGGCTGTAGATCTTGCTGTTGACCCGCTTCGCGAGCGCCGCGGCCGGCAGCGCGGCGGCGAGCCCGGTCCGCCGGCACAGCTCCTCCTCGGCGGCGGACATGCCGTGCGGGAGGAGCCGGGGGGTGCCGAGCGCGCGCAGCCGCGCGAGCAGGGCGGGCGAGTCCAGCGCCTCCTCCGTGACCGGGACCCCGGGCCGGCAGCGGTCGGTGACCTGCACGTGCGGCAGGTCGAGGCCGAGGCCGCGCAGGTAGTCCAGGTAGCCGGGGTCGGGTGCGGACTTGAGGACCACGTGGTCGGCCGCGCCGCCGAGCAGCAGCGCGAACTCGTCCATGCGCGCGACGACCGCGGAGGGCGCGTTGCCCCCGACGGCGGGCACGCCGGGCTCGCCGCGCGCCCAGTCGCGTTCGACCTCGATGTTGCCGAGCAGTACGAGCGGTGCGGCCGGGTCGCCGGTGCAGGCGCGCCGGACACCGCTCATGAAGTCGTCGGCCGGCGGGTTGCCGGTCATGTCGTCCCCCTCTTCCTGGCGTTCTTCGGTGCTGTTCGCGGCGGTGTCCCTGGCGCGCGTACGCCGTCAGTGGCGGAACACCGCGGCCGCGAAGGTGGCGCCGAGCCCCACCGCGGCCATCAGGTAGCAGTCGCCCTTGCGGAGCCGGCCGGCGTCGCGCAGGGTCACGTAGTTGATGAAGGAGTCCGCGCCGAAGCAGTGGCCGAGCGCGGCGACGTTGTCCAGGCAGATGCGCGAGCGCGGGAAGTCCAGGATCTGGGCGGCCTTCGCCCAGGAGATGCGGTTGACGTTGTGCGGCAGGATCCATGCCAGGTCCTCCAGGCGGATCCCGGCCGCGGCCACCGCCTCGCTGATGACGGCCGTCAGCCGCTCCGCGTAGCGCCGCTCGAACTCCTCGCCGCGCGGCGGCGGGAGCTTCACGTCGTGGTACTCGCCGAAGGTGCGGGTGACGTAGCTGCGCAGCACGTCGCCGCTGCCGCCGGCGGACACCAGGCAGGCGGCCGACGACTCGCCCATCACGGTGGTGCCGGGGATGAGCTGGGCGGTGGGCCAGTCGGACTTCTCCCCCGCGACGACGAGCGCCAGCGCGTCCGGGTCGCCGTCCTCGGCGAGGAGCCGCCCGGCGAGGTCGACGGCGGCCAGGCCGGAGGAGCACGCCTGCTGGGTGACGGTGAACACCGCGGCGTGCGGCAGGCCGAGTTCGTCGGCGGCGTCGTGCACGGGGTTCTGCGAGGCGCGGGAGCCGATGGGGATGGTGCGGGCGCTGACGACGTACGACACGCGGTGCTCGTTGCCCGCGAGCGCGGTCAGCTCGCGGCCGGCGGCCACCGTCATCTCGCGCAGTCCCGCGTCCGGCGACATGCGCACGTCGCGCAGGCCGAAGTAGCGGTGGAACAGGGCGAGGTCGCGGTCGCCGACGCCGAGGCGGGGGGCGAGGTCGGCGATGGGCACCGACACGGGCGCGATGTGCGCGGCGACGTCGTACAGGGCGGTCATCGGG
>NZ_JACBXC010001049.1 GCF_013870535.1 Streptomyces phytophilus
CGGACCTAGGACGGATCCGCGCGCACGCCCTGAACCGACCGCCGCCCCCGCGCGGCGCCGGTGCGTGCGCCGACCCCGTACTCCGTCCACCCCTACGCACACGCCCCGCCGCCCGGCCGCGTACCACCGTGTCCGCGAGCGCCCCGGGGAGAAGGGTCCGCACCATGGGTTCCGCCAAGTCCAAAGCCGCCGCCCGCCGCGCCCGCGTCGAGGAACTGCGCCGCAAGGAGGCCGCCCGCGAGCGCCGCAGCAAGCAGCTCACCTATCTCGCCTCCGCCGTCGTCGTGATCGCCACGGCCGTCGGCGGCTACTTCATCGTCGACAGCGCCCGGGAGGACGAGAAGGCCGCCGCCGCGCCGCTGAAGGGCGAGCAGAGCTGGGACGACCTCGACCAGAACCACGTCACCGAGGACGTCGACTACAAGATGACGCCCCCCGCCGGCGGCGACCACGACGGCGCCTGGCAGAACTGCAACGGCGACGTCTACGACGAGCCGATACGCGACGAGAACGCCGTGCACTCCCTGGAGCACGGCGCCGTGTGGGTCACGTACAGCGACAAGGCGAAGGAGGCGGACCTCAAGAAGCTCGCCGAGCGCGTCGGCGAGACCCCGTACTCGCTGATGAGCCCGCACGCCGAGCAGACCGGCACGATCACGCTGACCGCCTGGGGCAAGCAGCTCACCGTGAACAAGGCCGAAGACCCGCAGGTGGGCAAGTTCTTCGACAAGTACGTCCAGGGGCCGCAGACCCCCGAGCAGGGTGCCGCGTGCACCGGCGGGAAGCCGGCGTGACCGTGCCCTGGCGCGCCCTGCGGTGGCCGCTGGCGATGCTGGCCGCGGCCGTCCTCGTCTGCGGTACGTTCCTCGTCGTCCTGGCCGCCGGCGCGGACGGCGACGACGGCCCCGCCGTCCCGGACACCGCCTCCGCGGACGCCGGGTTCGCCCGCGACATGGTCGTCCACCACCAGCAGGCGGTGGAGATGTCCCTCATCGTGCGCGACCGCACCGACGACGAGGACGTGCGCAGGCTCGCGTACGACATCGTCAACACCCAGGCCAACCAGCGCGGCATGCTCCTCGGCTGGCTGGACCAGTGGGAGCTGCCGGCGTCGTCGGGCGGGCCGCCGATGGCCTGGATGGGCCACGAGATGCCCTTCGAGGCCCGCGACGGGGCGCTGATGCCGGGCATGGCCACGGACACCCAGATCCGCCGACTGCGCGCGGCCGGGGGCGAGGAGGCCGAGGTGCTGTACCTCCGGCTGATGACCGCGCACCACCGGGGCGGCGTGCAGATGTCGCAGATGGCGGAGCCCGTGGTGGAGACGCGGGTGGTGCGGCGGCTGGCGGGGACCACGCTGCGCGGGCAGCAGTCGGAGATCGAGCTGATGCGGGACATGCTGGAGGAGCGCGGCGGGATCGTGAAGCCGTAGCCGGGCCGGCCCCGGTCGGTCGTACGTCAGCGGGCGAGGGCTTCGTCGAGGGCGGCGGCGAAGTCCTCGTACGTCCGCGGGTTGGAGATCTTCTCGCCGCCGAGGAAGAACGTCGGGGTGCCCTGGACGTCGAGGGCGAGGCCGTCGCGCTGGTCCGCCTGTACGCGCTTCGCCGTGCGCGGGTCCGCCAGGTCGCGGTCGAAGCGGGCCATGTCCAGGCCGAGTTCGCGGGCGAAGCCGCGGAAGACGTCCTCCTTGGACTCCCCGGCCTCGCCCCACTCGGCCTGGGTGTCGAAGAGCTTGCGGTACATCTCGTCGAACCTGTCCTGGCGGGCGGCGGCCTCCGCGGCGCGGGCGGCGAGTTCGCCGTTGCGGTGGCCGGGCATGGGGAAGTAGCGGGCGACGAAGGTGACGCGGTCGCCGTAGCGCTCGCGGAGCTTCTCGACGGCCGGGTAGTACGCGCCGCACGCCTCGCACTCGAAGTCGAGGAACTCCACGAGGGTCAGCTCGCTGTCGGCGGGCGACGTCAGGCGGTGGCTGTCGGCGCGTACGACGCGGGCGTCGGCGGCCGGGGCGGCGCCGGTGGGGGAGTCGTCGCCGGGCAGGAAGGCGGCGGCGAGGGCGAACACCGCGACGAAGACGACGGCGATGACGACGGTGGCGTAGAGGTGCTTCTTCTTGTTCAGGCTCTGGGTGGTCGGGTTCTCGGGCATGGGTTCCTCACGACGGGT
>NZ_JACBXC010000105.1 GCF_013870535.1 Streptomyces phytophilus
GCGGCCCCGGGATGGGCACCGGCACCTCGGCCCGCTCGGGCAGGTCGTCGACGGCTTTCGAGGGATCCGGCGCAACCGGCTTCTCCCCCTCCGCCTGGAGCTGGGCGCGCAGCTGCCGCACGTCCGTCGCCAGCGTTGTGACGGCGTCGCCGCGACGGTCGGCCTCCGCCTCCAGGCGCTGAGCATCCGCGGAGATGGCCGCGGCCCGGGCGTCCGCCTCGTCCGCCTGGCGCTGGCCCTGCAGCCACACCACGCCGATCGCACCGCCGAGGACGAGCACGACGGCCAGCGCCCACAGCAAGTGGCGGCGGCGGTACAGCATGCGCTCGGTGCGCGTCACGGGCCACCACCCTCCAACTGCTGCAGGAGCAGCCTCAGCCGCGCGTTCTCCGCCCGCTCCGCGGCCAGCTCGGCGCGCACGGTCGCCAGTTCCTGACGGAGGTCCGCGCGCTCCTCCTGCAGCTGGTCCGTGAGGGAGGTGAATCCGGTGATGACGCCGCCCTCGCGCTGCGCTCGTGTCGCGGACCGGGTTCCGTAGACGGCTGCCGCCGCGGCCAGCGGCCCGCCGACGAGCGCGGCGATAGCCGTGACCATGGCGGCATCCATTCGTTCCCCGCCGGCTACAGCGGCCGCGGGCCGCTGTCCGTCGACGACGTGTTGGGCACCGCGTACACGACGCCCAGGGCTCCCAAGACCGCGAGCGCGATGGTGACGCCCTCGCCGGTGCTCAGCGCGCCGTCCTGGGCGGCGGTGGCCGCTGCCGCGGCGCCGGCGGCGAGGCCGGCCAGGAGGGACTTGGCGATGCTGCCGATCTTCATGGTGGTGGTCCTCTCTTCAGACGGTCCGGGCTTCAGGCGGCGACCTTGAACCCGTACTTCTTGCCGAGCCGCTGCAGCGATGCCCGGCCGGGGATGCCGTCGGCGTCGACGCCGCTGTAGCCACCGCCCGCCGGCGACCGCTGCCACACCGCGTACGCCGCCACGCTGTCGCTGCCGAAGTGGCCGTCCAGCCGCTTCTTGGCGAGCAGGCCGGCGTCGACGAGAGCGGCCTCTACCGTCTTGGCGCCGGCGTACGAGACGGGGGTGCCGCTCCTCGGCGGGTCCGTACGCGCCGCGCGACGTAGCTGCGACAGATCGACGGTCGGCAGCTTGGGCTTCGGCAGCTTCGCCGGCGGCTCGTCGTCGTCGAGCCGTGCGGCGATCCGCCCCCGCATCGTGTTCATGGAGAAGCCCCTCGGGTCCGGCTTGCCGGGCTGCCACTCCAGGTGGCCAAGCACGCTGCGGGCGCCCCAGCCGTGTTCCCGGCACAGCGCCGCGGCCGCGCGCTCGATGGCGTCCAGCTGGGCGTCGGGCCACGGGTCGTCGCCGTCGCCGCGGTTGATGCACTCGAAGCCGTAGAAGACGCGGTTGCCGTCGGTGTTGGCCTCGTTGTCGGCGGGCAGCTGGCGCTCGGCGATCACGGCACGGAGGACGTCGTCGTCGCCCAGGCCGGCGTGGTTCGTGCGGCCGTGGCCGACGAGGTGCACGTGGCCCTTCTTGTCGATGACGCCGTGACACAGCGGGCCGGGCAGATCGCTGCGGCCGCGGCGGCAGAGGTCCACGGTGGCGTCAGTGCCGGTGCTGGCGGTGTGGTGGATCATCACGCCGTGCACGGGCCCCCAGGGGCCCTTGTGGTTGCGGTTGTGCGTACGCCATCCGTCGTGCTCGATGACGGTCAGGCCCTCGCGCTTGAGTGCGCGCAGGACGACGGCGGCGGACAGGGGATCGGCCATCGGGGGTACCTCCGGACATGGCGATGCCCCGGGCCGGTGCGGCGCGGGGCGGGCGGGGTTGGGTGGGGGTCAGACCTCGACGGCGACCCAGTCGCACACGGTGGCGGTGGTGGTGAAGCGGGCACCGATGAGCGTGAAGCCCGTCGACGAGGGGTCGGTGTAGCCGACTTCGATCATCACCCCGGGGACGCTGGTGCGGGCGGTGATGGACAGGATCGGCGTACCGGAGAAGAACCCCACCGGAAAGGTCACGTCAACGGACTTGCGCAGGTAGTCCTGGTCGAAGCCGCTGCTGGCGGCGGTGACGGTGGTGGTGCCGGTGGAGAAGTCCAGCGTCTCGGTGCCGCTCAACATGCCGGCGTTGAGGCGGTCCGCGGTGATCGTCATTCCGGGCAGCCAGAGCATCGTTCGTCCTCCCCTACAGGGCCACGATGGCGGGGTTGGCCAGGGACAGCGCGGTGCCGGCCGTGTGCGCCTTGCTGACGCCGTTCACGGCGCGGGTGACGGTGAGCACCTGGGGGTTGACCACCTGGACGTCGTCATAGACCAGGGTGGGGTTGGTGTTGGTGTTCGAGCCGGTGACGATGGAGCGCGTACCGACCTGCCCGGTGGTGTGGTCGGTGTCGGTGGCGACAACCTGCCAGGTGCGCGGCTCGGGGGCGGTGGCCGGCCACACCTTGCCGCGCAGCTCGGTGCCCAGGCCCTGGAAGCGGGCGTTGAGTAGGACGCCGGCGGTGTAGTTGAGGCCGGAGACGTTGCTGGCCAGTTCGGTGTCGGCGTCGGCGGTCCGCTTGCGCAGCGACAGGATCACCTCGGACGCGGTGGTGAACTCCGCGCGCACGTAGTACATGTTCGCCGCGTCGGTGTAGCGGGCCGCGGGCCCGCCGAACTGGCTGCCGCCGGTCGACGTCGCGACGACGCCGACTTTGCAGTAGACGTCGAAGTCGTCGGCCACCGCGGGGGTGAGCACGCTCAGGCGGGCGATGCTGAGGGTGCTGCACAGGTGCCGGGCGTTGCCGGAGCTGACCGCGTAGTCGGACGTGCTGCCGCCGGAGCTGGTCCACGCCTGGCCGGTGGGGGTGCTGCCCCAGCCGAACGTCGCGAGGCGGTCGAAGCCGTCGACGATCGACTGGGCGACGGCAGTGACGGTGGCGACCTCCCCGCCCAGACGGATGTCCCACGGCACCTCTGCCGGGTCTGTGGTCCACGGGGAGCCGGCGGTGGCGCGCACCGTCAGCGTCGTGTCCGCGGCGCCGGCCGCGTCGAGGAGCACGGAGCCGTCGGTGTCGGCCTTGCCCAGCACCGGGTCGTCGGTGACGCCGACGACCCACGGCGAGGCTGGGGAGCAGTTGAGCGTCAGCCGCCAGCTGGTGGTGCTGACCTTCTCGGTGTAGCCCTCCACGATCAGCTTCAGGTCGTCGGGGCTGTACCGGGTGTTCTTGATGACCAGCAGGGCCTGGGACTCCAGGCGGTCGAGAATCTGTTGGCGCATCGGGCGCATGCGGGGGTTCATGAGGTCGATCTCGACGACCGGCACGCGGGCCTCGTCGATGGTCAGCAGGTGCAGCATCCACCCGGCGTACGGGTCGGTCTGCTCGTCGCGCGCCAGGTTGCGGGTGAACTCCTCGTCGTACAGGCCGATGGCCTCAACTGCGAGCGGCCCGTCGGTTTTGCGGGCCGGCGCCGAGCTGGCGCCGTCGGTGCGGGTGACGACGACTTCGTTGCGTACGTCACCGTCCCGCTTGGCGGGGGCCAGCGGGGCGGCCAGTTCGCCGGCGGCCTGGTCCAGGACGAGCGCCGGGCGCCGGTTGTACAGCTCCCCGCGGTGGATGTAGCGCAGCGCGAGGACGTCGCGGGTCTCGACGAGCACGCCGCCGTCGGTCTCCTCGCACTCGCGGACGATGTTCATGGGGGTGGCGATGCGCTGCGGGCCCATCGGCTCGGACTCGCCGGGCAGGCCGGCGGCGGTCAGCGGCAGCTGCTCCTCGATGACGATACGGCGGATGCGGGCCACGGCCCGCTCGCCGGTGAACCCGTCGTCGGCGCCGGCGTAGATGCTCACGCCGGGGGTGGTGGTGGAGGTGCCGCCGGTGTCCCAGACGCCCAGGTGCCCGAGGGCCATGCCGTTGAAGTCGCTGCCCCACTCCGCGCGTACGGCGCTGATCTTGCCGGGGTTGCCGGAGAAGGAGGTGTTGACGAACCAGTTGGTGTTGGAGGCGACGTCGCGCCAGCCCACGCACACGAACGTGGAGGGCCCGTTGTCGTAGGAGAAGAAGATCAGCCGGTTCCAGACGCCGGTGAAGTCGGCGATGGCGTCGGCGTTGGTGAACAGCGCGAAGGTGACCACGTTGTTGTCGTCGTCGAGGGCCTGGAGGCGGATCCCGGCGGTGGAGATCCGCACCCGCACTGCGGTCACGCTGGAGCCGGCTTTGGTCAGGTCCAGGCGCAGCATGGTGCGCTCGGTGGTCGGCATGCTGGCGAGCTTGTAGACCATCTCGGTGTGCCAGCCGCCGGCGGCCGCGCCGGGGACCTCCCCGCGCAGCGATGAGCTGTTGCCCAGGGTGGGCAGGTGGTCGGAGGCGGGCAGGGAGCTGTCCGCGGCGAAGGAGAAGCCGCGGACGGTCAGCGGGCTGCCGCCGGGGACGGCGGACGCCGGGCGGGTGGTCAGCGCCCCGTCTTCCATGGGCCAGTAGGCCAGCGGATCACCGGAGGGGATCCGGTTGCGCAGGGTGGACTTGACCGGCTGGTTGCTCTGTTCCAGCCGGCGCAGCGGCCCGGCCGCCTCGATGCTCACCCACGTGTCGCGCGCGGAGTGGTCCCACTCCTGCGGCCATGCGGGGATCTCGCAGCGCATGCGCACGTAGTAGTCGGTCACCTCGGTGGTGGGGCCGGCCAGCGTCCAGTCGCGGCCGGCGGTGTCGGTGAACGCGGTGTCCCCGGGCGCCTGGGCGGTGAAGTCGATGTTCGCCACCGCGGTGCCGTCGATGCCGTCGAGGACCTGGGCGGCGTAGTAGCGGCCGAACGCGGTCGCGAAGCCCAGGTTGCTGATGTCTCCGATCTCGAGATCGGCGGTGCCGGTGGTGTTGACGGAGGTGGTGCCGGCGGTGACGACGTCGTCGCCGAGCTGCTCCCACGGCCCGTCGATGGTCTCGGCGGTGTAGAACCGCACGGTGCGCCCGCCGGCGCCGTTGTTGGTGTCGAGGGTGGCGCGCACGGCGATGCGCTGTGAGGTCAGGGCCGGCAGCGCCACGGTGGCCAGGGCATCCGCGACGGTGGTGCCGTCGGTGCTCCAGCCCAGCGCCAGCCGGCCGGTGGAGGTCAGCAGGAACCGCCACATCCGGGCGTTGCCGACGGTGTTGTAGCGGCCCATCAGCTCCAGGTGCGGGTCGAAGTCCCAGGCCAGGCCGGGCACGTAGGACAGCGCCAGGTCCAGGCGCACGTCCAGGTCCCCGGCGACGTTCAACGCGGCCGTGCTGGCGACGCGCGCGCGGTCGCCGCCGGAGGAGATCCGCACGTACGGCAGGTCACCGCGCACCCAGTACCTGAAGGGCGTGTTGCGCAGGAGCTTGCCGTAGTACGGGCCGTGCGGGTTCAGCTCCGACCACCGGCCGTCGCGGTTGTCGACCTTGAAGGTGCACTTGCCGCGCTCGGCTTGGCTGCCCATGTCGCGGCGGCCGCGGACCATGGTCGTGCCGAGGTCCTCGCGGATTCCGGCGACGTCGACCCACGCGCCGTCGATGTGGACCTGGCCCCGTGTCTGCGGCATGGTTCACCTCCTGTTTCCGAACGTGACCTGGACGTCCCCGCCGCCGTCGAGGTCGACCATTTCCCGGATCACGCGCTTGAGTGCCTCGTCGCCGCCGGTGACGTCGAGGACCACCCGTACGTCGTCGCGGCCGCCGCCGGCGCCGGCGCGGTCGACGCCGGCGCGTACGTTGACGGGCACGCTGTCGGTGATGCCCTGCAGTTGCTGGGCGAGCGCGCGTTCCTGGCTGCCGATACCGGACATCAGGCCGCCCATGATCGCGGCGCCGGAGGGCTCCAGCAGGACGCGGTCGACGGTCATGGGGCCCTTGAAGTCGGGGATCATGCTGGTGATGCTGCCGAGCTTGCTGCCCAGTGAGCCCACCATGGAGTCGATGCCGTCGATCAGGCCGCGGATGATGTCCACGCCGGCGTCCCACAGCAGGCTGCTCAGGTTCCCCACGGCGCGGGTCACGCGCCCGGGCAGGCCGCGCGCGGTGGCGACGAGGTCGGATGCCTTGTCGGCGGCGGCGCCAGCCATGCCGCCGAAGTAGCGGCCCACCCGCCCGGGCAGGGCGGCCAGCCAGGCGATGGCGCCGAGCACTCCGCGCACGCCGGACATGACCTTCTCGCGGACCCAGTTCATCGCCGCGCCGACGGTGGCTCGGATGGTGTTGAAGTGCTTGATGAACAGGCCCGGCCCGGTGAAGTTCAGGATCAGGGAGACGAGCATGGCGAATCCGCGCTTCAGGATCCCCCACACCCAGTTCCAGGCGGCCACCACCGCGTTGACCATGGCGTGCCAGGCGTCCTGAAACCACGTCGTCTTGGTGGCGATCATGACGATCGCGGCGACCAGCGCGACGATGCCCAGGATGATCCACGTCGTGGGGGACGCGAGCAGCGCGCTGTTGAGCGCCCACTGCACCGCGGCCCATACCCCGAGCGCGACGGCCAGCGCCAGCACAATGGGGGTGAGCGCGGAGACCAGCTCCGGGTTGCTGGCGAGGAAGTCGGAGACCACCTTCAGGCCGGGGGCGAGGGCTTCGCCGATGGTGCTGGTGAGGGTGCGCCAGATGGCGTCCATCTGCTGCGCCGCCGACGTGGAGTCGGTGATCTTCTTCGCGGCGCCGGCGGCGTCGTCCATGCCGGTCGCCGCGGCGGCGCCGGCGGCGTCGAGCTTGAGCAGGCTGTTGCCGAGGTCCTCGCCCGGGCCGCCGAACAGCGCGGCCTGCAGCGCGGTGCGTTCGGTCTGGTCCTCCACCCCTTTCAGGGCGTCGGTGACCATGTCGAACGCCTGGGTGCCCTGGCCCTTGTTGACCAGGCCCTGGATTTCGGTGATGTCCAGCCCGAGGTCGGCCAGCGGCTGCTTGACCGCCTCGGTGTCGGCCAGGCGGAGAGTGAACTCCTTGACCGCGTCGCCGAGCTTGTCCAGCTCGAAGGTGGGGTTCTGCGCGGCCTGGGCGAGAAGCCCGAACATCTCCGGGCCGGTGAACCCGAGCTGGGCGAAGAACTCGCTGTACTCCTTGGTGACGTCGGGCAGCTCCTCGCGCATCGCCGGCGGCACCTTCTGCGCCGCGGCGGTCAGCAGGTCGAACGCCTGGGTGCCGTCCTTGACCAGCCCTGCCTTCAGCAGGGTGCCCATGGCCTGTGTGGAGGCAGCTACCTCGAACTCGAAGGTGTCCGCGAGCGCCAGCGCGCTCTTGGTCATCTGCTGCAGCTCGGCGTCGGTGGCCTTGCCCATGCCTCCGACGTTGGAGATCACCGCCCCGAGCGACTGGGTGACCTCGTCGATCGAACCGCCGAAGCCCTGCTTGAACACCGCGCCCGCGGTGTCGCCGGCGCGCTCGGCCTCCGCGCCGGTCAGGCCGAGCTGGTTCTGCAGCTTGGTGGTGGCCGCGGTCGCGTCCATCGCCGCCGACAGGCCCGCGGTGAACAGCCCGCCGACCGCGACGCCGGCGGCCGCGCCGCCGATGCCCGACAGGCTGTTCTCGACGTCGTTAGCCGCCTCCTGCCCGGCGCCGACGAGATCGCCGGTGTCCATGCCGATCGCGACCAGCAGTTCGTCCAGCGTCGCCACCACCGTCACCCCCGCCTGTCTTGTCAGTGCCGCCCAGGGCGGAGTTGATCTGTCGGATGGTGGCGAGCATGTCCTGCCAGGAGGCCCGCTTGTGCCGGTCCCACTTGGGCAGGAAGTCCTGCACCCGGGCCTTCCGGCCACGCTTGCCGCGCGCGGTGTTCGCCACCGTGGCCGCGAGGATCGCGGTCAGGATGTCCTCGCGCTCACCGCCGATCGGACCGGTGATCTGCTCGTACGCCATCCATTCCGTCAGCTCCGCCGAGCTGTGGGTGGCCAGCAGCTCGGCGACGGACATGCCCTTGGCGAGAGCTAGTCGGAAGTAGAACCGTCGCTCGGGACGGTCTCGGAGTTTCCCGCCGCAGCCTCCGCCGCACCCTTGCCCAGCCCGGACAGCGCCTGCGCCTTCTTGAACAGCCGGTCGATCACCTTGCCGTTCTTGGCGCCCAGCTCGCGCACCTCCTTGTCGGTGTAGAGGCGCTCGAAGTCCTCGTCCACCAGGCACTTCGCGACGAGCTTCGCGGAGGCGTCAGCCATGTTCATGCGCTGCACCGACCCGTTGGAGCCGAGGATGACCAGCGACTGCTGGTAGGCGTCGCGTTCGGTGCCTGACAGCCCCAGCAGCCGCACCTCCCCGCCCCACTCCTCGACGGGCACGTCCTCCCACTTGCGGTCGTCGGCAGCCTCGATCTGCTTCCTGCTCAGCAGGGCCATGGGGTGTATCCCTTCAGGTCAGGGTCGGCTTGCCGTTGACCTTGAAGGTCAGGGAGGCGGCCAGCTTGTCGTCGTACGGGGCTTCGGGCTCGAAGCCGGTCATGATGGCGCTGATGCCCCAGGTGGTCGCGTCGACGTCGGGGAAGACGACCTGGTAGTTGCGCGGGTCCTCGTCGTCGAGGTCGGCCACCAGCGCGTCGTGCACCGCTGGCCGGTAGTTGATGTCCAGCGTCACTTCGCCGCCGTCCTTCAACCCGCCCAGGAACTCCATCCACTGGTCCGGGCTGTCGTGGGCGGTGACGTCGATCGTCTCCCGGGTCAGGCCCGGGCCGGAGACGTTGGTGACGCTCGCCAGGGCGGAGAACACCTCCGGGTCGGCGCCGTCACCGCGCTTGAACTGTGTGCCGAAGCCGTCCTCACCGGCCATGGCTCCTCCATCTCTGCAGCAGGGATCACCCGCGGCCGCCACCGCGGCGGCCCGGGAGGGAAACAAGGGGCGGGTCAGGGTTGCTCGGTGACCACGCGGAAGCGGATCGGCACGTGCCGGATGTTCCCCGGGGGCTCGGGGTCGGTGAGCGCCTCGCTGCTCTCGTACCGGGTGGCGATGTGCGCCAGCCCGTCGACGGCCAGCGGGGTGTGATCCAGCAGCGCCATCAGCCGGGCGGCGATGCGCAGGGCCTCGGTGAAGCCGCGGTACTGCGACCACACGTGCAGCGTGAGCACGGTCTGCCGGCCGAAGCCGCCGTGCCAGTTGTCCGGGCTCTCGATGGCCTCGCCCACCACGATGTACGGGTACGGGGTGTCCTCGGGGGTGTGGTCGAAGATCCTCCCCGACACCATGTCGGTCAGCTCCTCGTCGCCGGTCAGCCGCACGTACACGGCCCTGATCACCGGCAGCATCGGCGCCGGCGCGCTCACCGCAGCACCCGCCGCACCTCGTCGGTGATCCGCGCCCGCATCCGGGTCCGCTCCGCCTCCAGCGCCGGGCCCAGCGCCGGGCTCGCGGGCATGCGGCGGGTGCCGTACTCGTGAAAGCGGGCGTAGTAGTCGCGGTCCTTGAACCAGCCGACCAGCGCAGTCAGGCCGGAGTCCTCGAAGCGCACGGCGACGTCGTCGCGCAGAGTGCCGGTGTCCACCCGCACCCGCTGGCGGGTGTCGCCCTGGACCGACTCCGCGCCGTCGCGTACGGCCTTCTTCAACGCGGCCAGGACGTCGTCTTCGAGGTCCTCCAGCTGCACGCGCAGCCGCGACAGGCCGGTGATCCGCACCGTGGTGCGTCCGCCTCTGCGTGCCATCGCGCTCACCCCCTGCCCGTCAGCGTCGCTTGGAGCGCTCCAGCTCCCGGCGGATGGTGGCCAGTTCACCGGCGATGCCCAGCAGCGCCCACACCGCGCGCTCCCCGGCAGGAAGCTCGCCGTCCTCGGCGCGCTGGCGGCACCGCAGCGGCTCGACGGGCAGCGGCCCGCGCTCGTCGTCGGCGCCGGCCATCAGGGCAGCTCCAGGACGGCGACGGTCACCGAGGTGACGCCGCTGTAGGTGATCGCCGCGCGGCCGTCGGCGCCGGCGAGTTCACGCGGCAGCGGCAGCATGCCCGCCTCGCCCGCGGCTACGGCCATGGCGGGGTTCTCGATGTCCAGCCCGCCCAGGACGGTGCCGGGGGTGTCCGCGGTGACGGTCACCGAGCCGGCGCCGCCGT
>NZ_JACBXC010001050.1 GCF_013870535.1 Streptomyces phytophilus
GTGGGCGGCGGGGGCTTGTCCATCTCTCCTCGATCAGCCGGTGGCGGGCGGGGGTTCCCGCGCGTCTCCTCAGCGCTGGCCGTCTGCTGCGTCCAGGCCGTCCCACAGGTTCTCGTACCACGGCCGGTCCACCGCCTCGCCGGCCGCGCCGGAGCGGGCGGAGCCGGTGCCGTCGCGCATCAGGTAGCCGGTCTCGCCGGGCAGCACGTAGTGCAGGTGCTCGCGGGCCTGACGGCGCACGTACTCCGGGTCGTCCCAGCGGGCCTTCTCGTCCCGCAGGTCCTCCACCCGCTGCTCGGCCTGGGCCTTCTCCCGCTCCAGCTCGGCGACCTCGGCGCGCTGGGCGATGTACTGGCGCAGCGGGTACGCCAGCGCCACCACCAGCGAGCAGACGACGAGCGCGAGCACCGCGGCCCGCCCCGTCAGCCGGCTGCGCCGCGGCGGGCGCGCGCGGTAGACGCGCTCCGAGACGCGGCTGACGGCCTGCTCGCCGAGCAGCTTGAGCCGGGTGGTGGTGGAGAAGCGCTCCCTGGCCATGTGCGTCGCGTCCTCCCCGGGCGGCATGCGGTGGTCGGCCCCGGTCGCACCTTACGCGGTGCGGCCGGGGCCGGGGTGCGTCCGACGCCGATGTCGTACGGGCGCGATGCCGTACGGGCGCGATGCCGTACGGGCGCGATGTCGTACGGGCGCGGTGCCGTACGGGTCGCGGTGCCGTCCCGCAGTCGTGCCGTACGGGCCGGGCGCCTCAGCCGTTCTTGTAGCGGGGGAAGGCGCTGCGGCCGGCGTACTCGGCGGCGTCGTCGAGGATCTCCTCGATGCGCAGCAGCTGGTTGTACTTGGCGACCCGCTCGGAGCGGGCCGGGGCGCCGGTCTTGATCTGGCCGCAGTTCGTGGCGACGGCCAGGTCGGCGATGGTGACGTCCTCGGTCTCGCCGGAGCGGTGGGACATCATGCACTTGAAGCCGTTGCGCTGGGCCAGTTCGACGGCGTCCAGGGTCTCGGTGAGCGAGCCGATCTGGTTGACCTTGACCAGCAGCGCGTTGGCCGAGCCCTCGTCGATGCCGCGCTGCAGCCGCTCGGGGTTGGTGACGAAGAGGTCGTCCCCGACGATCTGGACCTTGTCGCCGAGCCGCTCGGTCAGCACGTGCCAGCCGGCCCAGTCGTCCTCGAACAGCGGGTCCTCGATGGACACCAGCGGGTAGTCCGCGACGAGCTGCTCGTAGTACTCCGTCATCTCGGCGGCGGAGCGGCTCTTGCCCTCGAAGACGTAGACGCCGTCCTTGTAGAACTCCGAGGCGGCGACGTCGAGCGCGAGGGCGACGTCCTGGCCCGCGGTGTAGCCGGCCTTCTGGATCGCCTCGATGATGAGGTCCAGCGCGTCCCGGTTGGAGTCGAGGTTCGGCGCGAAGCCGCCCTCGTCGCCGAGCCCGGTGGACAGGCCGCGCTCCTTGAGGACGGACTTGAGCTGGTGGTAGATCTCCGCGCCGCAGCGGACGGCCTCGGAGAACGACTCGGCGCCGATCGGCGCGATCATGAACTCCTGGATGTCGACGTTGGAGTCCGCGTGGCTGCCGCCGTTGAGGATGTTCATCATCGGCACGGGCAGCACGTGCGCGTTGGGGCCGCCCAGGTAGCGGAACAGCGGCAGGTCGGACGCCTCGGAGGCGGCGTGCGCGACGGCGAGCGAGACGCCGAGGATGGCGTTGGCGCCGAGCGACGACTTGTCCGGGGTGGCGTCGAGGTCGAACATCGCCTGGTCGATGAGGCGCTGCTCGGTGGCGTCGTAGCCGACCAGCTCGGGGCCGATCTGCTCGATGACGGCGAGCACGGCCTTCTCGACACCCTTCCCGCCGTAGCGGGCCTTGTCCCCGTCGCGCAGCTCCAGGGCCTCGAAGGCGCCGGTGGAGGCGCCGGACGGGACGGCAGCACGGCCGGTGCTGCCGTCGTCGAGGCCGACCTCGACCTCGACCGTGGGGTTGCCGCGGGAGTCGAGAATCTCTCGGGCTACGACGACGTCGATGGACGGCACGGTGTCTCCTTCTGAGGGATTCGCTACGGGTTCCGCCCTGAGCCTAGCCGCCCCGGGTGACGGCCCCGGCGCGCACCCGGCCGCATTCCGCGGTACGAGACGGTTCGGACCCGGGGGCGGACCCCGGGGCGG
>NZ_JACBXC010001051.1 GCF_013870535.1 Streptomyces phytophilus
GCCGGACGCCGGCCAGCGGCGCCTCGCCGACCGGCTGACCCGCTCGCGCAGCGGCGGCCGCAAGGACGTCGACCTGATCGTCGGCACCCACAACCACGTGCCGCAGCCGTACGAGAAGGTCAACGGCACCTGGGTCGTCTACGGCCTCGGCGACCAGGTCGCCAGCTTCATCCCGTCGATGTACCGCGGCAACGAGGGCTCCGCCGCCCGCTTCACCTTCACCCCCGCCCGCGACGGCTGGCGGGTGACGCGCGCGGAGTTCCTGGCCCAGCACGCGGAGACCGGCCCGCCGTTCCGTGTGGTGCCGGCGACACCGGAGACGTACCCGGACGTCCACGCGCGGGTACGCGCCGCGGTCCTCAGCCGCGGCGCGGCGGCGGACGGCCTGACGGAGGCGTCCTACTGACGCCCCGGCGACGCCCCCGGCGCGAGCGGGGTCAGTGGCTGGTCTCGCCGGCTTCCGGATCCAGCGCGCCCGACGCGACCAGGGCGAAGATGAGGATGCCGAGCAGCACCCGGTAGATCACGAAGGGCGCGAAGCTGCGGGTAGTGATGAACTTCATGAACCACGCAATGACGGCATATCCGACAAGGAAGGCGATGACCGTCGCGGCGATGGTCCCGCCCCAGTTCATGTGCGTCGCCCCGGGCACCTTCCTCAGCTCGAACAGCCCGGAGGCGAGCACCGCGGGGATGGCCAGCAGGAACGAGTATCGGGCCGCGGCCTCGCGGTTGTAGTTCAGGAACAGGCCGCCGGTGATCGTCGCGCCCGAGCGGGACACGCCCGGCACCAGCGCGAGCGCCTGGGCGAAGCCGAAGAGCAGCCCGTCCCGGGTGTTGAGATCCGTCAGCTCCTTGCGCTGCACCGCCGCGCGGTGCCGGCCGCCGCCGGTGGAGGCGCGCCAGTCGGCGAAGCCGAGGAGCAGGCCCATCACGATCAGCGTGGTGGCGATCAGCCGCAGATCGCGGAACGGGCCCTCGATCGACTCCTGGAACGTCAGCCCCAGCACGCCGATCGGGATCGAGCCGACGATGACCAGCCAGCCCATCTTGGCGTCGTGGTCGGAGCGCATCGCCTTGTTCGTCAGCGAGCGGCACCAGGCGGAGACGATCCTCGCGATGTCCTTGCGGAAGTAGATCAGCACGGCGGTCTCCGTGCCGATCTGGGTGATCGCGGTGAAGGCCGCGCCCGGGTCCTCCCAGCCGGCGAAGGCCGCCGTGAGCCGGAGGTGGGCGCTGGAGGAGATCGGCAGAAATTCCGTCAGCCCCTGGACGAGTCCGAGGATGACTGCTTCGAACCAGCTCATACGGGGCTGCACATGTCCTTGAGTTCGCTGACGGGTTGCAGGAGATGTTAAGGCCCAGACATGAGGCGCGTGGCCCCAGGGTCGGCTGCGGCCACGCCCGCGGGGCCGGCGGCGGACTCTTCCGCGGCGCCGGCGGAAGAGATCACTCCGCCCGGGGTGCCCGGACGCCCGGAGCGCCGCCTGCGGCGCACGGCGACCGCGGCGCCGCCCGCCATGCTGGCGACGATGAAGCCGAGGGCGGCGAGGAAGACGGGGGAGAGCGGGTCGGAGGCCCGGCTGCCGGCGATCACGTACGCGGCGGTGTTGGGTACGCAGCCCACGGCGGTGGCCACCAGGAACGGCGTCCAGTTCATCCGGGAGACCGCGGCGGCGTAGTTCACGCCCGCGAACGGCACCCCGGGGAAGGTGCGCAGCACCAGCATCGAGCGGAAGCTGTGCCGGCTGAGCTGCCGGTCGGCCGCCGTCAGCAGCCGCCCGCGCAGCAGCGGGCGCAGCGCGTCCTGGCCGAGGAGCCGGCCTATCCCGAACGCGACGCCCGCGCCCAGCACCGTGCCCGACACCGACCCGGCCAGGCCCGCCTGGGCGCCGAAGAGCGTGCCGGAGGCGAGGTTGAGCAGCGGGCGCGGTACGAGGGCCGCGGTGCACAGCCCGTACGCGATGGCGAAGACCAGCACCGCCGACAGGCCGGTGAACTGCGGCGGCAGGCCGTCGGTCAGCAGCCGGTGCGGCCGCCACACGATCACCGCGGCCGCCGCGCCCGCCAGGAGCGCGAGGAGCAGCGCGAGCCGCGAGCGCGGGGACAGCAGAGCCCGGCCGCAGCGGACGGCGCGGCCGACGACGGGCGCCTCGGC
>NZ_JACBXC010001052.1 GCF_013870535.1 Streptomyces phytophilus
GCACGGCTCCCGCTCCGGTCGCCGTCTGAGGAGGGCGGGGCCGGCGCCCGGCGCGCCCCCGCCGCCGCGGGTTCCATAACGTGATGGCGGGGGCGGACTGGTATCTGCCCACCTGACGTGCCCATGGCTAGGTTTCGCGGTAATCACGAGACCAAGGAGACTTCCATGCTCCACAAACGGGTCATGGGCGCGGCCGGCGCCACCGTCGCCATCGGCGCGCTCGTCCTCGCCGGGCTCCAGGGAGCGGCCTTCGGGTCCGACTCCCCGGGTACGCCCGACTCGGCCTCGGGGCAGTACTCCCCGGGCCTGCTCAAGGCGATGCAGCGGGATCTCGGCCTCACCGCGGACCAGGCAGAGAGACGCCTGGCCAACGAGAGCGAGGCCGGCGCCGTCGCCGGCACGCTGCGGCTCGCGCTGGGCCGCAGCTACGGGGGAGCGTGGGTGTCGGGCAAGACCTCCGCCGATGTCGTGGTGGCGACGACCGACGCCACCGAAGCGCGGAGGATCGCCGACGAGGGCGCCCGGGCCGAGGTCGTCGACCACAGCCTCGCCGAACTGGACGCGGCCAAGGCCGACCTGGACCGGATCGCCGAGCGCTCCTCGCCCGCCCACGTGCCCGTCTGGTACGTGGACACCACCGCCAACCGCGTGGTCCTGCACACCTCCAGGCCCGCCGCGGCCGAGCGCTTCGCCGCCGCGGCCGGGGTGGACGCGAGCCTGCTGAAGGTCCAGCGGTCCGACGAGAAGCCCCGTACCTACGCGGACATCGTCGGCGGCGACGCCTACTACATCGGCTCCGGCAGCCGCTGTTCCGTCGGCTTCGCCGTGACCCGCGGCGGCGGCCAGAGCGGGTTCGTCACCGCGGGCCACTGCGGCACCGCGGGCGCCACCACCAGGGGAGTCAACCAGCAGGCCCAGGGCAGCTTCCAGGGCTCGACCTTCCCCGGCCGCGACTACGCCTGGGTCGGCACCAACAGCCAGTGGATCCCGACCCCGACGGTCAACGGCTACGGCACCGGCACCAAGCAGGTCCAGGGCTCCACCGAAGCCGTCGAACGCGCCGCGGTGTGCCGCTCCGGCTCCACCACCGGCTGGCACTGCGGCACGATCCAGCAGCGCAACTCCAGCGTCACCTACCCGCAGGGCACGATCAGCCCGGTGACCCGGACCAACGTGTGCGCCGAACCCGGCGACTCCGGCGGCTCGTTCATCTCCGGCACCCAGGCCCAGGGCATGACCTCCGGCGGCTCCGGCAACTGCAGCAGCGGCGGCACCACGTACTTCCAGCCCGTCAACGCCGCCCTGCAGGTCTACGGGCTGACGCTGACCACCGAGGACGGCGGGCCGACCGACCCGCCCACCGACCCGCCCGGCGGCACCTGGGCAGCCGGCACCGTCTACCAGGCCGGTGCGACCGTCACGTACGGCAGCACCACCTACCGGTGCCTCCAGGGCCATCAGGCCATGCCGGGCTGGGAGCCGCCGAACGTGCCGGCGCTGTGGCAGGCCGTCTGATACAGGGCAGGACGGCACCACCGCAGCACCGCGCGGACCGGCCGAGAAGGGGATAGGACGCCGCGGCGGCATGCGGCCGGAGGGCCCCTGGGGGTGTGCTCTCCGGCCGTGCCGCGTCCGGCGGCCGGCCCGGAAGGGCAGCCGACCCGCACGCCCGGCGGCTAGGGCGCGCCCGCGGTGACCTCGGCCGCGGAGGCGTAGCTCCCGCCGCTGGCCGTGTGCGCCTCCAGGCGTACGTACCGGGCGTCGGCAGCCGCGAAGGAGGCGGTCTTCAGCCGTGCGTCGCGCTCCCAGGTGCCGGCCGCGACCTCGGTGAACTCCCGGCCGTCGGCGGAGACGTACACCTTGTACTGCAGGATCGTGCCGTTGAGGTTGCCGTCGACGCGCGGCTGGTACGCCACCTCCGCCACCGGCCGCACCTCGCCCAGATTCAGCGTGAGCGACTGCGGCAGCGGGGTGACCGGGACGTACTCCGAGTGCCAGAAGGTGTTCGGGTCGCCGTCCACGGCGCGCTCCGGCTCGGAGCCGGAGTGCCAGCTCGTGGCGTACACCCGCGGCTCCGTGCACTCGGGGGTGACGGTGACGGGCACCGTGAACGCCTCCTCCCCGACGCGGACGCGCACCGGGTAGGTGCCGGGCGGG
>NZ_JACBXC010001053.1 GCF_013870535.1 Streptomyces phytophilus
CGGGGCGCTCCTGCGCACACCGTGCGCGGTCGCGGCCCACCGGGCAGCGTGGGGCGAACGGGCAGCCCGGGGTCGCCTCGATCAGGTCCGGGGGCCGGCCCGGGATGGGCGTGAGGCGGTCGGCGCGGGCGTCGAGGCGCGGCAGCGACGCCAGCAGGGCCGCGGTGTACGGGTGCCGGGGCCGGGCGAAGACGTCGTACACCGTGCCCGACTCGACCACCCGCCCGCCGTACATCACGCACAGCCGGTCGGCGGTCTCCGCCACCACCCCCAGGTCGTGGGTGATCAGCACGGTCGCCGCCCCGGTCTCCCGCGCCGCCCGCCGCAGCACGTCGAGGATCTGCGCCTGGACGCTGACGTCGAGCGCCGTGGTCGGCTCGTCCGCGATCAGCACCCGCGGCCGGTTGGCCATCGCCATCGCGATGACCGCGCGCTGGCACATCCCGCCGGAGAACTGGTGCGGGTACGCGTCGTACCGCCCGGCGGGGTTCGGCACGCCGACCTCGTCGAGCAGTTCCACGGTCCGGGCCCGCGCGGCGGGCGCCGTCAGCGTCCGGTCGTGCACCCGCAGCGCCTCCGCGATCTGGTCGCCGACGCGCTGCACCGGGTTGAGGGCCGAGCCGGGGTCCTGGAAGATCATCGCCACGTCGCGGCCGAGCACCGCGCGCAGTTCGTCCGCCGGCAGCGCCAGCAGGTCCGTGCCGCCCAGCAGGGCCTGCCCGGTCACCCGCCGCACGTTCCCGGCGGACAGCAGCCCCAGCGCGGCCAGGGCCGTGACGCTCTTGCCCGAGCCGGTCTCGCCGACGACGCCGAGGGTCTCGCCGGCGGTGACGTCGTAGCTCACGCCGTCCGCCGCGCGCACCACGCCGGCCGGGGTGTCGAACTCGACGGTCAAGTCCCTGATGCTCAGGGCCGACCCTGTGTCTGGTGCCACCGGCTCCCCCTATGGGAACGTTCAGAGCCTGCAAGATATCCTACAAGTTCGGGACCGTAGGTTCACGGTGCGCCCCTGTCAAGAGCCGTGGTAGGACGGGGATTCGCGAGTGGACGAGACAAGTCGGGAGTCGCCGGTGCAACCAGCGTTCAAGCGGGTGGGGACCGTACCCCCGCTGCACAAGACGGTGCAGGACGAGATCAGGCACTACATCATCAAGCGCGGGCTGCGGCCCGGCGACCCGCTCAAGCCGGAGGCCGAGCTGGCCCGGCTCTTCGGCGTCAGCCGCAACTCCGTCCGGGAGGCGGTGAAGGCCCTGGAGTCCACGGGCGTGCTCGAAACCCGCCGGGGCAGCGGCGTGTTCGTCCGGGACTTCTCCTTCACCCCCCTTCTCGACAACCTCCCGTACGGGCTGATGCAGGGCCCCCGCGCGCTCGGCGAGCTGGTCGCGCTGCGCAAGGCGCTGGAGTCCGGGATGATCGCCGACGCGATGCGGTCGCTGACGCCGCGGAGCGTGGACTCGCTGCGCGAGGTGCTGGCCGGCATGCGGGCGGCGGCGGACCGGCACGAGGAGATCGCCGAGCTGGACCGGGAGTTCCACCGGCTGCTCTTCGCCGACCTCGGCAACTCGATGCTGCTCCAGCTCTTCGACCTCTTCTGGGTGGCCTACCACCGGGCCGCACCCACCGCCCCGCACCGCGACCCGGAGGTGATCCACGAGCTGCACGCCCGTATTCTCGACGCGGTGCTCAGCGGCGATCCCGAACGGGCCAGGGACGCCGTGCGGCAGCACTACGTCGGCATCGAGGAGCGCGTCGCCGGGTCCGCGCCCTGACGGCGCGGGCAGCCCGGCCCGCTCCTCCGGCGGATCGGGGCCGACCGGCCGTTGACAGCGGCGGTGCCGCGGTGGTGGGCTCTCCGCTGCGCCCCGCGTGCGGGCGGGCGCCCCGGGTGTCCGCGGGTGCTGGTGTATGGGACACGTACGGGCATCCTTAACCGCGCCGAAACGCGCGGTCGATGAGCGGCCGACAGCGTCGGCGTATGGTCGAGGAGACGGCCGGGGGCCGGTGCACGGCACCGGAAACGGACGGAGGGCAGGCGGAGTTGGGCGGATCTGCCAGGCGGCGGGTGGCCACGGCCACGGCGCTGTCCGCCGCCGTGATCGGCGGGCTGCTCGGCGGCCGGGCACCGGACGCCGCCGCACAGCCCCAGCAGCCG
>NZ_JACBXC010001054.1 GCF_013870535.1 Streptomyces phytophilus
CCCGGCGGCCCGCCGCGAACGGCGGCCGGCCCGGCTGTCCGGACCGGCTGAGAAACCAAACGGAAGGAAGGTACGGCTGCTCAGGGCGGCGGTCAACGGTGCCTCGGGGGCGTTCGATTGACGCGGGTCCGGGCTGTAGAAAGCCCTTGCTGGTGGGGGGCCGTGGACCGGTCGTGGGCCGGCGTGCTGATCCGCGCGGTATTTGTTGGTCTAGACCTTGACAGGTCCAGACCAATCGGCTTTGCTCCACCATGCCAAGTACACCCCCACTGACAGGATGTGATGACGTGTCAGCCAAACACGTGCACGTACACCTGCACCGCAGACTCGGCAGACGGATCAGGGGTACCGTCGCCGCCCTCGCCGCCGCGGCCGTCCTCGCCGTGCTCGTCCCCCTCGCCACCGCCACCACCGCCAGCGCCGCCGCCTGCGCGGCGGCGTGGAGCAGCGGTTCTGTCTACACCCAGGGCAACGTCGTCTCCCACAACGGCCACAACTGGCAGGCCAAGTGGTGGACCCAGGGCGAGACCCCCGGCACCACCGGGCAGTGGGGCGTCTGGGCCGACCAGGGCACCTGCGGCGGCGGCAGCGACCCGGGGCCCGGCCCCGGGGAGTTCGTGACGGAGGCCCAGTTCAACCAGATGTTCCCGAACCGGAACCCCTTCTACACGTACAGCGGCCTCACCACCGCCATGCGGTCCTACCCGGCCTTCGCCAACACCGGCGACAACACCACCAAGGCCCGCGAAGCCGCCGCCTTCCTCGCCAACGTCAGCCACGAGACCGGCGGCCTCGTCCACATCGTCGAGCAGAACCAGGCCAACTACCCCCACTACTGCGACGCGACCCAGCCCTACGGCTGCCCCGCCGGCCAGGCCGCTTACTACGGCCGCGGGCCCATCCAGCTCAGCTGGAACTTCAACTACAAGGCCGCCGGCGACGCCCTCGGCCTCGACCTGCTCACCAACCCCTACCGGGTGGAGCGGGAGCCGGCCGTGGCCTGGCAGACCGGCCTGTGGTATTGGATGACCCAGTCCGGCCCCGGCACCATGTCCGGGCACACGGCGATGACCACCGGCGCCGGCTTCGGTGAGTCCATCCGCTCCATCAACGGCGCCCTGGAGTGCAACGGCGGCAACCCCGCGCAGGTCCAGAGCCGCATCAACAACTACCAGCGCTTCACGCAGATCCTCGGCGTCACCCCGGGCGACCGGCTGAGCTGCTGACCCCCGCCCCGTCCTCACGGACGGCGGGCCCGTCCCCCCGGGAGGGCCCGCCGTCCGCCTCCCCGGCCGCGCCGGGTGCCGGGCGCGCATGCCGGGCGCGCGCGTCGGCGTTACGCGTCGGGCACCGGGAAGAGGAAGCGGAACTCGCCGTGCCCCGGGCCTCGTAGCCGGGTTCTCCCACGTGTCGCAGGTCGCATCGTCCAGGCGGGACGCGCCGGCCCTGGTCCCGGCGGTGTGGGTCATGGTCATCGGCTGCCCGTCGCCTGCGGTCCCCTCACCCCGTGCCGCGGGGGCCGGGAGCTTCGCTCCCAGTGTGCGCCGGGCCGCCGGGGACTCCTCCCGCAAGTTCCTGGTACAGGCCCGCCAGCGCCTCGGTGTCGTCCGCCGTGCCCGGGTGCGGCGCGCTGAACCAGCGGGCGTACTCGTCGAGTTCGGAGAGCCGCCAGTCCAGCGCGAACAGCTCCAGCATCGCCGGGTCCGGGTCGAGTGCGTCCCGCAGCGCCGACGGGACGTCGGCGTAGTCGCGTTCGCGCGGGGCCAGGGCCAGCGACTCCCAGTCGACGAAGCGCAGCCCGGCGGGGGTGAGGAGCTGGTTGGCGTGGTGCGGCTCGCCGTGGGTGGGCACCCACGAGGGGCGGCGGGCGCGGGCGGCGTCGGCGAGGTGCCGGTAGCGGTCGGTCCAGCGGGCGATGGCTTCGCCGTGGGCGGCGAGGGCGGCGCGCGCCTCCTCGCCGAGCGGTCCCGACGTCCAGGGTGCGGCGGTACGGGCCCGCAGTTCGGCCGCGAACCGGGGGCCGACGCGCGGCGCCCAGAGCGGCAGGTCCGGCGCCCGGCCGGCCGTGCCGTGCAGGGTACGCAGGGCGCGTACGACCTCCGCCGCGTGCTCCGGCTCGGCCGCCTCCGCCTCCGTGGGCGTACGGCCCTCG
>NZ_JACBXC010001055.1 GCF_013870535.1 Streptomyces phytophilus
GATGATCGCGAAGCCGTGGCTGCGGGCGAACGGCACGAGCTGCGGCAGCCGCAGCATCTCGCCGTCCTCCCCGGCGATCTCCACGATCGCCGCGGCCGGCCGCAGCCCGGCGAGCCGGGCCAGGTCCACGCTTGCCTCGGTGTGCCCGTCGCGGACGAGCACGCCGCCCTCCCGGGCGCGCAGCGGGAAGATGTGGCCGGGGCTGACGAAGTCGCCGGCGACGGCGGCGGGGTCGGCGAGCAGCCGGACCGTGGTCGCCCGGTCGGAGGCGGAGATGCCGGTGGTGACGCCGTGGGCCGGGGCGGCGTCCACGGTGACGGTGAAGGCGGTGCGCATGGACTCGGTGTTCCGCTGGACCATCTGCGGGATGCCGAGCCGGTCCAGGGCCCGGCCCTCCATCGGCATGCAGATCATGCCGCTGCACTCGCGCATCATGAACGCCACGGTGGCGGGTGTGATCAGCTCGGCGGCGACGACGAGGTCGCCCTCGTTCTCGCGGTCCTCGTCGTCCACGACGACGACGGGCCGGCCGGCGGCGATCTCCTCCATGGCGCGCTCGACGGTGTCGAGGCGCAGGTCCTCCACGTCCCCGGCGGCCTGCCAGGTCGTAAGGGCGGTCATGCGGCGGCTCCTTCCAGTGCCTCCGGCCGCCCTGCGGCGGGCGGGGCGGTGCGGCGGCTCGCGGTCCACCAGGCGCGCAGGCCGAGGAGGACGACGACGCCGTAGACGACGTACACGAGGGCGGAGAACTTCAGGTCGCCGGAGTACGCGAGGGGGACGCCGACGGCGTCGACGGCCAGCCAGGCGAACCAGAACTCGACCCAGCCGCGGGCCATGGCGACCATGGCGGCGACGGAGCCGGTGAAGAGGTAGGCGTCCGGCCAGGGGTTCCAGGACAGCGACGGGACGGCGAGGAAGAGCAGGGCGACGGCGGTGGTGCCGGCCGCGGTGGCGGCGGCGAGCCAGGCGCGCTCTGCCCAGGTGGCGAAGCGCACCCGTATCGCCCCGTTCTCGCGGCGGCCGCGCGTCCACTGCGTCCAGCCCCACACCGAGACGCCGACGACCAGCAGCTGCTTGCCGACGCCGCCGGTGAGGCCGGCGGAGGCGTACGCGACGACGAGCACCGCGCCGGAGAGCAGCTGGGCCGGCCAGACCGCCACGGAGCGGCGCCAGCCCAGCGCGAGGGCGGCGAGGCCCAGCACGTTGCCGGTCATGTCGGCCCACTTGATGTCCTCGCCGAACACCGAGAAGGCCACGCCGTTCAGGGAGTCGAGGGTGCTCACTCCCGCGCTCCCCCGGCGCGGGCGGCGTGCGGGGCGAGCAGCCGCTCGACGTACTTGGCGACGATGTCGACCTCCAGGTTGACCCTGTCGCCGGGCTGTTTGAAGCCGAGGGTGGTCAGCGCGAGGGTGGTGGGGATGAGGCTGATCGTGAAGAAGTCGGGGCCGGCGTCCACGACGGTGAGGCTGACGCCGTCGACGGTGACGGAGCCCTTCTCCACGACGTAGCGCCCGAGGCCCTCGGGCAGGGAGACGGTGACGACCTCCCAGTTGTCGGAAGTCTTACGGGCCAGGATCTCGCCGGTGCCGTCGACGTGGCCCTGCACCAGGTGCCCGCCCAGGCGCCCGCCGACGGCGGTGGGGCGCTCCAGGTTGACCCGGTCGCCGGGGCCGAGGCCGCCGAGGCTGGAGCGGTTCAGGGTCTCGGCCATCACGTCGGCGGTGAACTCGTGGCCCTCGTGGTCGACGACGGTCAGGCACACTCCGTTGACGGCGACGGAGTCGCCGTGCCGGGCGCCCTCGGTGACGGCGGGGCCGCGCAGCCGGAAACGGGCGGCGTCGGGCAGCTCTTCGACGGCGACGACCTCGCCGAGTTCCTCAACGATTCCGGTGAACAACGTCAGCTCTCCTTGGTGGTGGGCGGCTCGGGCACGGGACCCGGTACGGCGGTCAGCCGCAGGTCGGGGCCGAGGTGGTCGACGGCGGTCACATCGAGGCGCAACGCCTCGCCGATCGTCCCGATTCCGGCGTCGGCGAGGGCGGCGGGCCCGGCGCCCAGCAGGACGGGGGCGAGGTAGCAGACGACCCGGTCGACGAGGCCGGCGGCGAGGAACGCCCCGGCCAGGGTCGGGCCGCCCTCCAGCAGCACGGA
>NZ_JACBXC010001056.1 GCF_013870535.1 Streptomyces phytophilus
CCAGGTGCTGGTGGTCACCACGCGCTACGTCTCCCGGGGGCGCACCGCCGCCGTCGCGGTCTCGACGTACCGCGCGGACACCTGCCGGCTCACCCTCGACGCGGACGCGGCGGTGCTGGCGAGCTGAGCCGCCGCCCACGCCGTACGGACCGGGCGGGAGACACCGCGCGGAGCAGGAGAACACGGGCAGCAGGCCGGGCCGGGAGCGCACACCCCGCCCGGCCCGCGGCTTCCCGGCTCACCGCCGCGCCGTGACCGTGCTCTCCACGGCGAACAGCTCCTCGTCGAGGTGGTCCAGGGCCAGCCGCAGCGCGCCCGTGGCCACCGCCGCCTCGCCCAGCAGCGACAGCACGACCTCCGGGGGCCGCAGGCAGTAGCGCGCCAACTCGGCGTGCAGCGGCTCCAGTACGTCGTCCACGCCCGCCGCCCAGCCGCCGATCACCACCAGCTCGGGGTCCAGGGCCAGCACGAGTGCGGCGACGTCGTGCACCAGCCGCTGCATGAACCGGTCCACGGCCCGGCGTGCCCGCTTGTCGCCGCCCTGCGCCAGGGAGAAGACCTCCGCCACCGCCGGCTCGTCCAGCGGGTGCAGCGGCTCGCCCGTGACGCTCAGCAGCTTCTCCGGCGTCGCCTCCCGGCCCAGCAGGTGCAGCGCCCCGATCTCGCCCGCCGCGCCGCCGAAGCCGCGGTGCAGCCGCCCGCCGATCAGCGACCCGGCACCCGGGCTCAGCCCCGCGCGGACGAAGACCACGTCGGCCGAGTGCCGCGCGGCGCCCTTCCAGTGCTCGGCGACGGCGGCGGTGTTCGCGTCGTTCTCCACCAGCACCGGGCAGCGGAACGAACGGCCGAGCCGCTCCGCGAGGTTGATGCCCGTCCAGCCGGGCAGCGCCGTGCTCAGGTGCACCATGCCGTCCGCCTCCACGATGCCGGGGCTGCCGACGCCCACCGCGCGCAGCGTGCTGCGCGCCACGCCGGTCCGCCGCAGCACCTCCTGCACCACGGTCCGTACGGCCGCCAGCCGGTCGTCGGCCTCCGCGGTCTCGTCCACGGTGCGCGACGCCGAGCCGCGCAGCCGGCCGTCGAGGTCGGAGAGCAGGACGGAGACCCGGTGCGGGCCGATCTCGATGCCCAGCAGATGGCCCGACTCGGCGTGGAAGCGGAACTTGCGCGCGGGCCGGCCCTGGCGCCGCGTCGTACCCTCCTCGGCCGGGGCCTCCACCACCAGCCCGCTGGCCGCCAGGCCCTCCAGGACGCCGTCGAGGGTGGGCCGCGACAGCCCGGTGGTGCGCACCAGCTCGGTCAGCGTCGCCGAACCCGCGTCGCGCAGCGCGCGCAGGGCGACGGCGGAGTTGATCCGCCGCAGCAGGGACGGGTCCCCGCCGGTGAGCTGCGCCAACGTCAGCCTCCCTGAGCGTGCTTCCGGATAGCGGATCGTATCCGCTATCCGGCCGCGCCGGGAGCGACGAACCCCGACTCGTACGCGGTGATCACCGCCTGCGTACGGTCCCGGGCCCCCAGCTTCGCCAGCAGCGCACTGACGTGCGATTTGACCGTCTCGGTGCCGAGCACCAGCTCCGCCGCGATCTCCGCGTTGGTCAGCCCGCGGGCGATGAGGCGCAGCACCTCGCTCTCCCGGTCGGTCAGCCGCGCCGCCGCCACGGCCGCGCGTGCCTCCTCGTTGCCGTGCCCGGCGGCCAGCGACCGCAGCGCGGCCGGGAAAAGCAGCGACTCGCCCTCGGCGACCAGGCGCACCGCGTGCACGATCTCCGCGGGCCGGGCCCGCTTGAGCAGGAAGCCGTCGGCGCCGGCGCGCAGCGCCCCGTACACGTACTGGTCCTCCTCGAAGGTCGTCACGACGAGGATCTTCGGCGGCGCGGGGAAGGCGCGGAGCACCGCCCGGGTGGCCTCGATGCCGTCCATCAGCGGCATCCGCACGTCCATCGCGACGACGTCCGGCGCCAGCTGCCGTACGAGCGGGATCACGGCGGCGCCGTCGGCGGCCTCGCCGACCACCTCGATGTCCGGCTGCGCTTCGAGGATCGCCCGGAGCCCGGCGCGGACCAGGGCGTCGTCGTCGACGAGGAGGACGGAGACGGGCACGGCGTCACTGTATCGGCAGGGTGACCCGCACCCTCCACTCGCCGGCGT
>NZ_JACBXC010001057.1 GCF_013870535.1 Streptomyces phytophilus
GCGGCGGCGAGGGCACGGGACGTGCGTGTGGTGGTGCGTGAGCGTGTGCGCATGGGACTCCCCCGGGAAACCGCCGCGCCCCTCCCCGATGAGGGGGCGCGGCCTGGGTTTGGGAGCGTAGCGTGGGAGCGCTCCCGAAGACATCCCATCTGCACATCTTTCGGCTGCCGTGCGGCGGTCAGTCCACGATCGCGCCGCAGGTGATGTTCAGCTCCGCCCCCGTGATCGACGCGGCCTTGTCCGAGGCGGCGAACGAGGCGGCGTTGCCGACGTCCTCCAGCGTCGCCGTCCGGCCGAGCATCGTCGGCTCCGCGAGCGAGGCGACCAGCGCCTCGCGGCCCTCGAAGCCGTCCGGGATGGTCTCGGGGATCCCGCCGGTCTTCAGGCCGACGACACGCACGCCGTGCGGGCCCAGTTCTGCGGCCAGTTGCTTGCGGAGCATGTCCACGGCGCTCAGCGCGACCTGGAAGCCGCCGATGAAGTAGCCGTGCATCGGGTCGCCGACGCCGCCGAAGGTCAGGAGCACGCCGGACTTCTGCCGGATCATGTGCCGGGCGGCGGCCTTCGAGGTCAGGAAGGTGGTGCGGACGGCGTTGTGGACGGGCGCTTCGAAGTCGCGCAGCGCCATCTCGGCCAGGGGCGTGCCCTGCACGTCGCCCACGGAGACGAGGTTGACGGAGATGTCGACGCTTCCCGCCTCCTTGGCCACGGCGTCGGCGTGCGCGTCGACGGCGGCCTCGTCCAGGGCGTCGACGACGGCCGTCGACACGGTCCCGCCGGCGTCGCGGATTTCGGCGGCAACGGCCTCCAGTCGCGCGGGGGTCCGGCTCGCCAGGTGCACGGCCGCCCCCTCGCGGGCGAAGCCGAGCGCGACGGCGCGGCCGATGCCGCCGGCACCGTAGACGAGGGCGTTCTTGTTCTTCAGCAGCATGGTGATCCTCACTTGTCGAACACGGCTGTCTTCGTCGTCAGTTGTCGAATGCGCTGCGGGCGCCGGTGAGCCAGGTGCGCCACCTGTCCTCCTCGCGTGCGGCCGCGCCGGGCGGTGCGCCGTACAGGCGGGCGAGGAGGTTCGCCGAGAGCGGGGCGCCGGGCGCCATCGGGAAGCAGGAGAGGGCGTACAGGGCGGGGTACGGCTCGGCGGCACGCAGCAGCACGTAGCCGGGGCTGCGGTCCTCGACCGTGCCGGCCAGCTCCGGTACGCGCGCGGGGGTGCGGAACGGGGTCCCGGCCGCCGCCCCCGCGATACCGAGGAGGAGGTCGAGGACGGCCGCGGCGCGGGGGCGCTCCGCGGCCGGGAGGCCGAGGCCGACGAGCACGTCGACGTTGCCGGCCGGCAGGCCGGCGAAGTGCGTCAGGTAGGCGCGCAGGACGGTCAGCGACATCCGCCAGCCCTCGCCGGCCCCGTCGACCAGGTCCTCCCAGCCCTCGCCGCCGTGGCGGAAGCCGTTGACGACCCGTACGACGCAGCTGCCGCCGCCCGCGGCCTGCACGAGGAACTCCGTGGCCAGCGGCGGCGCGTCGGGGCCCGCCGGCTCTTCGTAGCCGAAGCGGTGCGGCGGGTCCCAGTCGGTGACGGTGGCGTGGGCGGTCTCGCCGTAGGGCTCGCGGCGCACGGTCATGGCGCCGCCCGGGGCGGGGTCGATGTCGGCGGGGAAGAGCCAGGCGGCGTGGCCGGGCCCGGTGGCGATGGCGCGCCACACCTCGTCGGGGGTGCCGGGGACCACGACCTCGTGGCCGGTGAGGCGGGCGGTGGGGTCGTCGTCGGTCACGGCAGCTCCTCGCCCGCGGGGGCGCCGGACGCGTCCGCGGCTTCCGGTGCGCCGGTCGCCCCGGATGCCTCGGGTGCCCCGGATGCCTCGGGTGCCTCCGGTGCAGGCGGTGCTTCCGGCGCTCCCGGCGGCTCGGGCGCGCCGGGGTCGACGCCCTTGGGTACGGGGTGGACGGCGACCATGAGGCGCTGCCAGCGGCCGTCCGGCGCGGACTCGTCGTGGTACTTGGACACCAGCCCGTTGACCGCGGCCGTCAGCTCCTCGGCGAACGCCGCCCGGTCGGCGGGCGAGCGGAACCGCACGGCGGCCTCCAGCCCGTAGACCGGCAGCCGCTTGCGTCCCCGTACGGCGTTGCGCGCCATCCCGCCGACCTCC
>NZ_JACBXC010001058.1 GCF_013870535.1 Streptomyces phytophilus
GGTCGACGCGCAGCCAGGACACGGCAGGCTCGATCTCGTAGCCGAAGGGGCTGCGCCCCCGGTTGAAGACCTCGATGTACGGGGCGGGGCCGCTGTCGTACGGGCTGACCACCGGCAGCACCGCGGGCCCGGCGGCCTCCGGCCACCACTGCTCCGAGCCCTCCACCGCCACGCCGAGCACCGCGCCGGCGGCGGGGTCGATCCGTACGACCGCGGGGAAGAGCTCGTCGGGGAGGGCCTCGTTGTCCTTCTCGGGCTGCTGCCAGGGCGCGTTGGGGCCGTAGCGCTCGACGTCGCCGTAACCGATCTTCGGCTGCGTCTGGAAGCCCTGCCACTTCCCGCCGGAGAGCGTGTGGTTGTAGTAGTCGGCGAGCGCCTGGTCCTCGGCGAACAGGGCGTCGGTCTCGGCGGCGAGCTGGTTGGCGGCGGCCCGGCCCTGCGCGGCGTAGAGGAGGTTGGTGAACTCGGCGCGGCGCAGGGCGTAGACGACGGCGGTGCCGCGCACGGCGTAGCGGACGAGCTGGAAGTACGCCGCCCGGTCGGCCCGGTCGAGGCGGGCCTCGATGCCGTCCGCGGTACGGGCCAGCTCCTGCCACTCGTCGGTGACCCGGTCCAGCTCGCCGTAGTTGACGCGGCTGAAAGGCGTGGCCTGGTCGTCGTAGACGACCGCGGCGGAGTCGGTGGCCGGGTCCTTGGCCGGGTCGAGGGTGATGCGGCGGTTGAGCAGCTCCGGCTTGCGCCGGGCCTGGAGGCGGCCGTACTCGTGCAGGACCTCGGCGATCTCGGCGGCGTGCCGGGGGCCGAAGTTCTCGGCGGCGTAGCGGCGTTCCCACGCGGGGAGATCGCCGGCCTGCCAGCGGTCGGGGTCCCAGGCGTAGTCCAGGAAGAACTGCGTCGGCAGCTCGTTGGACTTCAGGTCGCCGACGTTGGCGACCCACAGCTGCCGGATGCCGTACGCGTACGTCTGGTGGAGCTGCTCCCAGGTGCTCGCCAGGTTGGCGGTGTCGACCCACTTGTAGTTGCGGCCGCCGCCGACGTAGTCGAAGTGGTAGTAGAGCCCGTAGCCGCCGGTGCGCGGCGGCAGCGAGGCGTCCGGTACGCGCCGCAGGTTGCCCCAGTTGTCGTCGGTGAAGACGACGGTGACGTCGTCGGGCGCCTGCATGCCGCTGTCCCAGTAGTGCTGGACCTCCTTGTACATGGTCCACACCTGCGGGACCGCCGCGGCGTCGCCCAGCTCCTCGGCGAGGATGCCGCGCTCGGTGGCGATGATGCGCTCCATCAGCTCGATGCCGTCGCCGTCGGGCAGCGAGGTGTCGCCGTTGCCGCGCATCCCGAGGGTCACCACGCCCTCGAAGCCCTCGTCGGCCAGCCGGCGGATGCCGTCGCGCCAGTAGGCGCGGACGGCGTCCTCGTTGCGTACGAAGCTCCACTCCCCCGTGCCGCCGTACGGGTCGTGGCCCTCGGTGACGATGTTCCCGTCCGCGTCGCGCACGGCGGGGACGGCGTGCCGGTTCCACTCCTCGATGCCGCGCATCATGGGCGCCTCGTGCGAGGTGCCCATGACGATGCCGTACTCGGTGGCGGTGGCGTGGTTGGCGGGGTCGTCCTCGGCGAAGGCGCGGCCCCAGACGGCCGGCCACAGGTAGTTGGCCTTGAGCCGGAGCATGGCCTCGAAGACCTTGGCGAAGAAGGCGCTGTTGAAGCCGCCGGGGTGGTCCTCGGCGTGGCCGGGGCCGAAGAACCCGGGCGCCCAGCGGCCGAGGGCGGGGTTCTCGTCGTTGATGAAGATGCCCCGGTACTTCACCGCGGGGGTGCCCTGCGAGAACCGGCCGGGGAGGACGTAGAGCGCGTCGTGGCGGCGGGGCGGGACGTCGGCCCAGAAGTGCCAGGGCGAGACGCCGATGCCGCGGGAGACGTCGTAGATGCCGAAGATGGTGCCGCGCTGGTCGCTGCCGGCGATGACGAAGGCGCTGTCGAGGCCGGGCAGCGGGTCGGCCACGACCTGCTGCAGCGAGGTCTCCCACCGGCCCTCGACGCCGGTCGGGTCGAGCTTGCCGGCGGCGATCAGGCCGTCGATCAGCGGGCTGCGGCCGATGGTGCCGACGAGTACCGCGGTGCGCCCGGCGGGTGCGCGGCCGCGGGTGAG
>NZ_JACBXC010001059.1 GCF_013870535.1 Streptomyces phytophilus
GCCGCCGGGCGGGCCCGCGAAGGGGGACCGGCGGGCGGCGTCGTCGAGGTCGACTCCCGGCAGGTTCTCCAGCCGGGCCAGCAGGCCGTCGGAGGGCGCCGGCGGGGCGGCGGCGGAGAACACGCTCTTGAGCCGGCGCTGCTCGTCGGCCTCCGCCTTGCACCGCGGACACGTCGCCAGATGGGCCAGCACGCGATCCCGCGAGTCGTGGGGCAGCTCCCCGTCGACCAGCGCCGCCAGCGCCTCGCCCAGGTGCTGCTCGGCGGGCGACAGCCCGCCCACGCTGCTCACAGCGTTCCGCCCTCCTCGTCCGAGCTGTAGGCGCCCTGCCCCGCCCCGGCGAGCGAGCGCTGCTCGGCCCTCGCCTCCGGGGAGCGGTGCTTGAGCGCCTTGCGCAGGTGGGAACGGCCGCGGTGGATCCGGCTGCGGACCGTGCCCAGCTTGACGCCCAGGGTGGCGGCGATCTCCTCGTACGACAGGCCCTCGATGTCGCACAGCACCACCGCTGCCCGGAACTCGGGCGCGAGGGTGTCCAGCGCCTGCTGGACGTCGGCGTCGAAGTGCGTGTCGTTGAAGTGCTGCTGCGGCGACGGCTCACGGCTCGGCAGCCGCTCGGCGGCGTCGTCCCCGAGCGCGTCGAACCGGATGCGCTGCTTGCGCCGCACCTGGTCGAGGAAGAGATTCGTGGTGATGCGGTGCAGCCAGCCCTCGAACGTCCCCGGGGTGTACGTCGACAGCGACCGGAAGACGCGGATGAAGACCTCTTGCGTGAGGTCCTCGGCGTCGTGCCGGTTCCCGGTGAGGCGATAGGCGAGACGGTAGACGCGACCGCTGTGGGTGCTGACGATCTCCTCCCACGAAGGCGGAGTCCACCCCTTGGACGACGCGTCGTCGGCCGGGAACGCGGAGAATCCGGCAACGGTCACGGTGTCGGTGGCGTGGCTGCGGTCGTCAGCATTGTCGGTCACGGATTTCGGCTCATCCGGTGCCCGGGACCCGCGGCGGAATCGCCTCGGGGCGCCCCGTTGGCCGGACGCGGCCGCACCTCCCCTGGTGGCTCTGGTGGTGTCCAGTAGGCCCCCTACCATATCCACCTCGCCCGTTAGCTCCGGATAAGCTCTTCCGACCGGAATTTTCCCGCATTCAGCGGAACCATCCCCGCCGGCATCCTTACCTCGTCCGTATCACTTCCGTCTCCCCCAACGCACGGTCCGGCCAGCAGGTTCCCAGGGGCAGCGGATACAGTCACGCTTGCGACGGATGCAGGTGCAGGTGCCAACGGGGAACAGGAGAAGGCGATTACCGGCAACCGGCTGGCGAGCTGGTCGTTCGCGGAGGCGTACGGCACGGACGGTGCCGCGGACGCCGACGAAGAAGAAGGCGCCGAGGATCACCAGCAGCCCCGGCGCGCGCAGCGCCCCCAGCCAGTGCGGCTCGCGCGGCTCGGAGCGCCACCGGCGGGCCGGTGGCGAGAGGACGACCCACAGGGCGCCGAGCACGCCCAGGGCGTTGAGGACGAGCAGCGCGGCGGCCTCGGAGGCGGTGGCGACCAGCAGGGTGACGATCAGCGGCGCGACGGCGAACATCACCTCCTGCGCGACGGCGTCCAGCGCGTACGCCCCGTGCACCCGGTCCTCGCGCTTGAGGACGCTGGGCCACAGCGCCCGCAATGCGCCCTCCAGCGGCGGCGTGAAGAGCCCGGCGACCAGGACGGCGGCGCAGGCCAGCGGCAGCGGATCGATGCCCACGACGGCGAACAGGGCCATGCCGGCGGCGGACAGCAGGGCGCTGGGGAGCAGCACGCGCGGCTGGCCGCGCAGGTCGACGGCGCGGCCGAGCAGCGGCTGCCCGACCGCGGTGGCCAGGCCGTAGCCGCCGGAGAGGATGCCGCCGAGGGTGTACGAGCCGCCCTCGGCCCGGACGAACAGCACGATGGCGAACGCGGCGGTGGCGTTGGGCAGCCGCCCGACGAGCGTTCCGGCGAGCAGCCGGCCGACGTGTCTGACGCGCAGCAACTCGGCGTATCCGCGCAGCACTGGCCCTCCCGAGACGCTGAAGTGTTACGTATAACGTCGTAGGTTATACGTAACACGGACGAGGGTCGACCCCGTACGCGGGAACGGGACGAGGAGGCACCATGCGGGGC
>NZ_JACBXC010000106.1 GCF_013870535.1 Streptomyces phytophilus
GCCCGGGGGCTGCATCTGGCGCCGCTTCGGGCCGCCCGCGTGGGACTCGCCCGGTTCCTTCGCGCCCGGCCACGCCTTCGCCACCCGGGCCGCCAGGACGAAGTCCTTCCGCAGCGGGTGGCCCTCGAACTCCTCCGGCAGCAGCAGCCGCGCCAGGTGCGGGTGGCCGGGGAAGTCGACGCCGAACATCTCGTGCGTCTCCCGCTCGTGCCACGCGGCCCCCGCGTAGACGTCCGTCGCCGTGGCCAGCGCCGGGGCGGCGTGCGGCACCGTCGTGCGGAGCAGCAGCCGGCGCGGCGGAGTGCCGACGGCGACGACGTGGGCGGCGACGCGGAAGCCCTCGGCCGGTTCGTCGACGGCGCTGAGCCAGTCGAAGAACGTGCAGCCCAGCTCGTCGCGCGCGGTCCGCAGCGCGGTGGTCCAGGACGCGGCGGGTACGTCCACCGTCAGGACGCCGTACGCCTCCTTCGCCACCGCCTCCGGGCCGAACAGCTCCGTGGCGGCCCGTGGGAGCCAGCCCGGGCCCCCCTCCCCCTGCTGCTCCGTCATCCGGCGTCCTCCGGCGGCTTCACCAGCCCGCTCGTCAGCGCCCCCACCGACGCGCCGGACGACCCGCCCGGCCCGTTCCCGTAGCGCTCCTCCAGCGACTCCCGCGCGATCTTCTCCTGGAGCTTCAGGATCCCCTGCAGCAGGGCCTCCGGCCGCGGCGGGCAGCCGGGCACGTACACGTCCACCGGGATGATCTGGTCCACGCCCTTCGTCACCGAGTACGAGTCCCAGTACGGCCCGCCGCAGTTGGAGCAGGCGCCGAAGGAGATCACGTACTTCGGCTCCGGCATCTGCTCGTACAGCCGCTTCACCGACGGCGCCATCTTGTCCGTCACCGTGCCGGACACCACCATCAGGTCCGCCTGCCGCGGGCCGGGGGCGAACGGGATGACGCCGAGGCGGATGAAGTCGTGCCGGGCCATCGACGCGGCGATGAACTCGATCGCGCAGCAGGCGAGGCCGAAGTTGAAGACCCACAGGCTGTAGCGGCGGCCCCAGTTGAGGACCACCTTCATCGGCTGGGGCGCCAGCCGCTGCAGGATGCCGAGGCTCTGCGCGGGCCGCGCGGGGGTCACGTCCATTCCAGGACGCCCTTCTTCCAGGCGTACAGCAGGCCCACGGCGAGGAAGCCGAGGAAGATGAACATCTCCACGAGCGTCACGGCCCCGTACCCGGGCGCCGCGAAGACCGTCGCCCAGGGGAAGAGGAAGATGGCGTCGACCGCGAAGATCACGTACAGGAAGGCGTACACGTAGTAGCGGACCTGCGTGTGCGCCCAGCCCTCCCCGACCGGGTCCACCCCGCACTCGTACGTCAGCAGCTTCTCGGGTGTCGGCACCGCGGGCCGCAGCAGCCGGGCGCCGCCGAAGGCGACCCCGACGAAGAGCAGGCCCAGCACGGCGACGAGGCCGACCACTCCGTAGCCGTCGAAGTACCCGGCGGCAACGGCGTCGGCGGCGAGCATGTCCGGCACGTCCGCTTCGCTCCTGACTGCTGTGGCTGGCTGACCCGTGCGCATTCGGTCAGGACATCGATCTGTACGGGCAAGGAGTGTAGGCCCTGCCCCGGGCGCTGTGCCCATCCCGTGTACGCCAGTTCCTGCGCGCCGCGGAAGCCGCCCGCCGTCGCACCCGCCCCACGGGCCCCACACCCGGGCACCGAAACGGAGACTTCTCCGTAAAGGGTGGGGTTAACCCCCGTACGTTCCCCGGTACACCCCCCATGGCGCGCCCCCGCCCCGGCGCGGCACCCTGGGAGGATGACCCACAGCCGCCCTGGCGCGGAGCCGCTGGCCAAGCCGCGCGGCGACGAGCCGCTCCCCCCGCCGCGCCCGCCGCTCAGCGGCACGACCTGGCTTGAGGTCGTGCATCTGCTGGTGAACCTCCCCATGGCGCTCTTCGCCTTCACCTACGTCTCCCTGTGGCTGTACGCGGGCGCGCTGCTGTCGATCACCGTCATCGGCCTGCCGCTGCTGGCCGCGGGGCTCACCGGCGCCCGCCTGCTGGGCTCGTGGGAGCGCGCGCGGGCGCGGGGGCTGCTCGGCGTGCACGTCGACGCGCCGACGCCGATCCGGCGCAGCACGTACGGCGGCTTCCTGCCGTGGCTGTGGGCGACGCTGAAGGACCCGGTGGGCTGGCGGACGACGCTGTACAGCGTGATCCGGCTGCCGTGGGGGATCCTCACGTTCGCCGTGACGCTGGTGTCGCTGTTCGTCCTGTGGCCGCTGCTGCCGTGGCTGGCGCGCGGTCTGGCGGACGCGGACCGTGCGATGGTACGCGCGCTGCTGGCGCCGTCGGATCCGCTGGAGCGGCGGATCAAGGAGCTGGAGGAGGACCGCGGGGTCGTGGTGGACACGGCCGCGGCCGACCTGCGGCGTATCGAGCGCGACCTGCACGACGGCGCCCAGGCCCGGCTGGTGGCGCTGGCCATGGGCCTCGGCCTGGCGAAGGAGAAGCTGCTGGAGGACCCCGAGGCGGCGGCCGAGATGGTGGGCGAGGCGCACGGCGAGGTGAAGCTCGCCCTCCAGGAGCTGCGCGACCTCGCCCGCGGCATCCATCCGGCGATCCTCACCGACCGCGGCCTGGGCCCCGCGCTGTCGGCCGTCGCCGCCCGCTGCACGGTGCCCGTCGCGGTGACCGTCGACCTCAAGGACCGCCCGGCGCAGGCCATCGAGGGGATCGCGTACTACACGGTCTCCGAGCTGCTCCAGAACATCAGCAAGCACAGCGGCGCGAAGACCGCGAGCGCCGACGTGTGGCACGCGGAGGGGCGCATCATGCTCCAGGTCACCGACGACGGGAAGGGCGGCGCCCGGCTGGACGGCGGCACGGGGCTGTCGGGTCTCGCGGACCGGCTGGGCTCGGTGGACGGGCTGCTGGTCGTCGACTCGCCGAGCGGCGGTCCCACGGTCGTCACCGCCGAACTCCCCTGGCGCGGCCGCGAGTCGCAGGCGCAGGCGCGCCCGTAGCCCCACCGGCGGGGGTGGGGTTTTCCCCCGTACCGACAGACCGACCTGCTCCATGGCCCGCGGCGCCCCCGCGGAGGAGGCTTGAGGCACAAGGTCGACAGACCCGTCACCAGCGCTCCGGCAGAAGGACTTGCGACGATGGACAGCACCGCGTACGCCCCCGAGGCCCGCCGCCCGCGGGTCCCCCTCGCCCTGCGCGCGCCCTTCGAGGCGCGCACCTGGCGCGAGTTCCTCTACCACCTGCTCAGCCTGCCGGTGTCGATCGTGTTCTTCGTCTACACGATCACGATGCTGTCGCTGGGCGTCGGCCTGCTGATCACGTTCCTCGGCGTCCCCGTGCTCGCCGCGATGCTGGCCGGCTGCCGCGGCATGGGCTACTTCGAGCGGTCCCGGGCGCGGCTGCTGCTGGGCGTGCACATCGACGACCCGGAGCCGCTGCGCCGGCGGGCGTCCGGGTTCATGGGCTGGGTCGGGTCGCTGTTCCGCAGCGGCGAGTCGTGGCGGACGATGCTCTACGGGCTGCTGCACATGTTCTGGGCAGTGTGCTCGTTCGGCATCTCGCTGGCCGTCATGTTCTGGAGCTGGTCGATGGTCACGTACCCGCTGTGGCAGTGGGTCTTCCCCGCGCACTGGGGCCAGGACGGCCTCCAGGTGTACGGGAACGCCGACGGCGACGGCTGGTACCTGGACTCGCCGCTGGAGCAGCTCTTCGCGGTCGGCGTCGGCGGGGTCTTCCTGCTCGCCTCGCCGTGGGTGGTGCGCGGCCTGTCGTACGTGGACCGGGCGATGGTCGTCGGGCTGCTGGGCCCGTCGAAGCTGGCGACGCGGGTGCAGGAGCTGGAGACCGACCGCGGGGTCGTGGTGGACACGGCCGCGGCCGACCTGCGGCGTATCGAGCGCGACCTGCACGACGGCGCGCAGGCCCGGCTGGTCGCGCTGGCGATGGACCTGGGGCTGGCGAAGGAGAAGCTGCTGGAGGACCCGGAGGCCGCGGCCGAGATGGTCGACGAGGCGCACGGCGAGGTGAAGCTCGCCCTCCAGGAGCTGCGCGACCTCGCCCGCGGCATCCACCCCGCGATCCTCACCGACCGCGGCCTGGGCCCCGCGCTGTCGGCCGTCGCCGCCCGCTGCACGGTGCCGGTGTCGGTGACGGTGGACCTGCTGGAGCGGCCGGCGCAGTCGATCGAGGGCATCGCGTACTACACGACCTCCGAGCTGCTGCAGAACATCAGCAAGCACAGCGGCGCGAGCCGGGCCATGGTGGACCTGTGGCGGGCGGAGGGCCGGCTGATGATCCAGGTGACGGACGACGGCAACGGCGGCGCGCGGCTGGACGGCGGCACGGGGCTGTCGGGTCTCGCGGACCGGCTGGGCTCGGTGGACGGGCTGCTGGTCGTCGACTCGCCGCCCGGCGGCCCGACGGTGGTCACGGCGGAGCTGCCCTGGCGGGCCTGAGCGCGCGTACGGGTACGGGCCCGGCTCACAGGCCCGGCGCGCGGGCAGGCCCCGTACCCGTACACCTGACGCGGCTCCACGCGCCTGCGCCCCCGGCCGGGGGCGCAGGCGCGTCCCCCGTGCCCCGGCGACCGCCGTTTCCCACCCTTTACCTGCCGTTATCCGCCTCCGGCGCCTCCCCCCGCGCCGAATGCTGGGATGCTGGAGGTCTACACATCTTCGTATGGGGGGCAGGCAACGGTGGAGGACAGCGTGCGGGTGGTCATCGCCGAGGATTCGGTGCTGCTCCGGGAGGGGCTCACCCGGCTGCTCACCGACCGGGGCCACGAGGTCGTCGCCGGTGTCGGCGACGGCGTGGCGCTGGTCAAGACGGTGGGGGAGCTGGCCGCCGAGGGCAGTGCGCCGGACGTCGTCGTCGCCGACGTGCGCATGCCCCCGACGCACACCGACGAGGGCGTCCGCGCCGCCGTCCAGCTGCGGCGCGACCATCCGGACGTCGGCGTGCTGGTGCTCTCGCAGTACGTCGAGGAGCAGTACGCCACCGAGCTGATCGCCGGCTCCAGCCGCGGGGTCGGCTATCTGCTGAAGGACCGGGTCGCGGAGGTCCGCGAGTTCGTCGACGCCGTCGTCCGCGTGGCCGAGGGCGGCACGGCGCTCGACCCGGAGGTCGTCGCCCAGCTGCTGGGCCGCAGCCGCAAGCAGGACGTGCTCGCCGGGCTGACCCCGCGCGAGCGCGAGGTGCTGGGCCTGATGGCCGAGGGGCGGACGAACTCGGCGATCGCCGGGCAGCTCGTCGTGAGCGACGGCGCGGTGGAGAAGCACGTCAGCAACATCTTCATGAAGCTCGGCCTGGCGCCGAGTGAGGGGGATCACCGCCGGGTGCTCGCGGTCCTCACCTACCTCAACTCCTGACCGCTTCCGAACGGGCCCGACCGGTTCTGGCCGCCCTGTGACCTGGCCTCCCCGCTGTCCGTAACAAGGGATTGTCACACCGGTGACCGGATCCGGCCGAGCGGTAGATAGCGACAAATGCGGATATATGGTGACGTCTCACCACCGTCCAATTCGCGGACCCGCTCAGGAAGGCATGCCTAACCGACGTACGATGTTCTTTGGGCAAGGCGGCCGGAATCCCGTTCCCGATCGGCCGCCGCGAGGGAGGTCCGCGAAGGTGACCAGCGAGGTCAACAGCAAAGAGGTCAAGCGCCTGGACCGGGTGATCATCCGGTTCGCCGGCGATTCCGGAGACGGGATGCAGCTGACCGGGGACCGCTTCACCTCGGAGACCGCGTCGTTCGGCAACGACCTGTCGACGCTTCCGAACTTCCCCGCCGAGATCCGGGCCCCCGCAGGCACCCTGCCGGGGGTCTCCAGTTTCCAGGTGCACTTCGCCGACCACGACATCCTCACTCCGGGCGACGCGCCCAACGTGCTGGTGGCGATGAACCCGGCCGCCCTGAAGGCGAACATCGGCGACGTCCCGCGCGGCGCCGAGGTGATCGTCAACACGGACGAGTTCACCAAGCGCGCGATGGCCAAGGTGGGTTACGAGGCGAGCCCCCTGGAGGACGGCTCCCTCGACGGGTACAGCGTGCACGAGGTGCCGCTGACCACGCTGACGGTCGAGGCGCTGAAGGAGTACGGGCTGTCCCGCAAGGACGCCGGCCGCTCCAAGAACATGTTCGCGCTCGGCCTGCTGAGCTGGATGTACCACCGCCCCACCGAGGGCACGGTGGAGTTCCTGCGGACGAAGTTCGCCAAGAAGCCGGACATCGCCGAGGCCAACATCTCCGCCTTCCAGGCGGGGTGGAACTTCGGCGAGACGACGGAGGACTTCGCCGTCTCGTACGAGGTCGCCCCGGCCCAGTCCGCGTTCCCCGCCGGCACGTACCGCTCGATCTCCGGGAACCTGGCCCTCGCGTACGGCCTGATCGCCGCGGGGAAGCAGGCGGACCTGCCGGTGTTCCTCGGCTCGTACCCGATCACGCCGGCCTCGGACATCCTCCACGAGCTGAGCCGGCACAAGAACTTCGGCGTACGCACCTTCCAGGCCGAGGATGAGATCGCCGGCATCGGCGCCGCGCTCGGCGCCGCCTTCGGCGGCGCGCTCGGCGTGACGACCACCTCCGGCCCCGGCGTCGCACTGAAGGCCGAGACCGTGGGCCTGGCGGTGTCGCTGGAGCTGCCGCTGCTGATCCTGGACATCCAGCGCGGCGGTCCGTCCACCGGGCTGCCCACCAAGACCGAGCAGGCGGACCTGCTGCAGGCGATGTTCGGGCGCAACGGCGAGGCGCCGGTGCCGATCGTCGCGCCGTGCACGCCGTCGGACTGCTTCACCGCGGCCCTGGACGCGGCCCATATCGCGCTGACGTACCGCACGCCGGTGATGCTGCTCTCCGACGGCTATCTGGCCAACGGCTCCGAGCCCTGGCGCATCCCGGAGGTCGACGAACTGCCGGACCTGCGGGTGCAGTTCGCGTCCCAGCCGAACCACACGACGGCCGACGGCACCGAGGTCTTCTGGCCGTACAAGCGCGACCCGCAGACCCTCGCCCGCCCCTGGGCGATCCCCGGCACCCCGGGTCTCGAACACCGCATCGGCGGCATCGAGAAGGAGGACGGCTCGGGCAACATCTCGTACTCGCCGTCCAACCACGACTTCATGGTGCGCACCCGGCAGGCGAAGGTCGACGGCGTCGAGGTGCCCGACATCGAGGTCGACGACCCCGACGGCAAGGCGCGCACGCTGGTGCTGGGCTGGGGTTCGACCTACGGGCCGATCACCGCGGCCGTACGCCGCGTGCGCCGTGCCGGCGACCACATCGCGCAGGCCCATCTGCGCTACGTCAACCCGTTCCCGGCCAACCTCGGCGAGGTGCTGGCGGCGTACGACAAGGTCATCGTCCCCGAGATGAACCTCGGCCAGCTCGCGACCCTGATCCGCGCGAAGTATCTCGTGGACGCCTTCTCGTACAACCAGGTCAACGGCATGCCCTTCAAGGCCGAGCAGCTTGCCACCGCCCTCAAGGAGGCCATCGACAATGGCTGAGACGACCGCCGGGGGACCGGCGATCGAAGCGCTTTCGCTGATCCCCAAGGCCGAAGCCAAGCAGTCCATGAAGGACTTCAAGACGGACCAGGAAGTGCGCTGGTGCCCCGGCTGCGGCGACTACGCCGTGCTGGCCGCGGTGCAGGGCTTCATGCCCGAACTCGGCCTGGCCAAGGAGAACATCGTCTTCGTCTCCGGCATCGGCTGCTCCTCCCGCTTCCCGTACTACATGAGCACGTACGGGATGCACTCCATCCACGGCCGCGCCCCGGCCATCGCCACCGGTCTGGCCAGCACCCGGCGCGACCTGTCCGTCTGGGTCGTCACCGGCGACGGCGACGCGCTGTCCATCGGCGGCAACCACCTGATCCACGCGCTCCGCCGCAACGTCAACCTCAAGATCCTGCTCTTCAACAACCGGATCTACGGCCTGACCAAGGGGCAGTACTCGCCGACCTCCGAGGTCGGCAAGGTCACCAAGTCCACCCCCATGGGCTCGCTCGACGCGCCGTTCAACCCGGTCTCGCTGGCGCTCGGCGCCGAGGCGTCGTTCGTGGCCCGTACGGTCGACTCGGACCGCAAGCACCTCACCGAGACCCTGCGCGCGGCCGCCGCGCACCCGGGCACGGCGCTGATCGAGATCTACCAGAACTGCAACATCTTCAACGACAACGCCTTCGAGGTGCTGAAGGACCGCCAGCAGGCGCAGGAGGCGGTGATCCGGCTGGAGCACGGGCAGCCGATCCGCTTCGGCGCCGACGACCACAAGGGCGTCGTCCGCGACGCGGCCACCGGCGACCTGGAGATCGTGGAGGTGACGCCCGAGAACGAGGCGGACGTCCTCGTCCACGACGCCCACGCCGCCACCCCGACGACGGCGTTCGCGCTCTCCCGGCTGGCCGACCCCAACACCCTGCACCACACGCCGATCGGCATCCTGCGGAACGTGCAGCGGCAGGTGTACGACACGGAGATGGCGGAGCAGCTCGACGAGGCGGTGCAGCGCAAGGGCAAGGGCGACCTGGCCGGGCTGCTCGCCGGGGGCGACACCTGGACGGTGCTCGGCTGAGCCGGCCGCGGGCGGCGGGCTGACGGACGCGCGACCTGTCCCCCGCCGATACGACCCGGGCCCGGGCCTGTGCGATCAGACCCGGGCTTCGTCGTACCCCTCGCGGGCCGCGGTGACCGCCGGCACGCTGTCGTTCGCCCAGATCGCCAACGGCCGTACCCGCAGGGCCGCCTGCTCGCCGAGCGGGGTCAGGGAGTACTCGACGTGCGGCGGGATGACGGGCTTGGCCACGCGCAGCACCAGGCCGTCGCGCTCCAGGGTCTGCAGGGTCTGGGCGAGCATCTTCTCGCTCACCCCGCCGATGCGCCGCCGCAGCGCGCTGAACCGCACCGTCCCCTCCAGCAGCGCGAGCAGCACCAGCACGCCCCAGCGGCTGACGACGTGCTCCATGATGTTCCGCGCGGGGCAGTCGGCCGTGATGACGTCGGGAAAGCCCGGCAGTCGGTCGGCTTCCGCCGCTTGGACCGCTTGGGCCGCCGCCTGCGCCTCTGCCTGCATGCTTACCTCCACATCAGTACCTTACGTAGAAGTGGGTACTTTCTCTCCGTAAGTATGCATCCTACGGTGGCGGGTATGAAGATCACCGTCACCGGAGCCACCGGACATCTCGGCCGCCTCGTCGTCGCGGCACTGCTGGAGCAGGTACCCGCGGAGCGGGTGGCCGCCGTCGTACGCACCAGGGACAGGGCCGCGGACCTCGCCGCCCACGGGGTGGAGGTGCGGGTCGCCGACTACGACGAGCCGGACACGCTCGCGGGCGCCTTCCGCGCGGGCGAGCGGGTGCTGTTCGTCTCCGGCAGCGAGGTCGGGCGGCGGGTGCCGCAGCACGCGGCCGTCGTCGGCGCCGCCGCGGCGGCGGGCGTGGGGCTGCTCGCGTACACCGGCATCCTGGGCGGGCCGAAGGCGGACTTCCTGCTGGCGGACGAGCACAAGGCGACCGAGCAGCTCGTCCTCGACTCCGGCCTGCCGTACGTCTTCCTGCGCAACGGCTGGTACCACGAGAACTACACCGAGCACCTCGCGACCGTCCTCGACCACGGCGCCGTCCTCGGCAGCGCGGGCACCGGCCGGATCTCCTCCGCCGCCCGCGCCGACTACGCCGCCGCGGCCGTCGCGGTGCTCACCGGCGAGGGGCACGAGGGCCGGGCGTACGAACTGAGCGGCGACACCGCGTGGAGCTTCGCGGAGTACGCCGCGGAGGTCGCCCGGCAGTCCGGCACGCCGGTCGGCTACCGCGAACTGCCGCCCCACGAGCACCGGCAGGTCCTCGTCGGGGCCGGGCTGCCGGAG
>NZ_JACBXC010001060.1 GCF_013870535.1 Streptomyces phytophilus
CGGGCCGATGCGCTGGCTCGACGCCCCCGGGGGCGTGCTGTCCTTCGCCCGCTCCGACGACTTCGTCTGCGTCGTCAACCTCGCCGCGGAGCCCGCGCCGCTCCCGGCACACCGAAGCGTCCTGATCGGCAGCGGCCCTCTGGACGACGGGAAGCTGCCGCAGGACACGGCGGTCTGGCTGCGTACCTAGCCCGGCTGCGCCCCGCGCGGCCGGACCGCCGGCCCTCACCCCCCACCCACCCCCCACGGGAAGGTACGTCATGCGCAAGGCACGTATAGGAAGGATCACGCTGGCCGCGTCCGTGGCCGCCGCCGCGGCGCTCGTCGCCGTGCCCGGCGGCGCCCACGGCGCGCCGGAGGCGGGCGCCGACCTGCCGTTCACCTCGATCGAGGCGGAGTCGGCGGACACCAACGGCAGCCCGGTCGGCCCCGACTACACCCAGGGCACCGTGGCCTCGGAGTCGTCGGGCCGGCAGGCGGTGGAGCTGGACGCCCAGGGCGAGTACGTCGAGTTCACGCTCACCGCGCCGGCCAACGCCGTGAACGTCGCGTACAGCGTGCCCGACGGCAAGTCCGGCAGCCTGGCCGTCTACGCCAACGGCACCAAGCTGGACGCGTCGCTCGCCGTCACCTCCACGTACTCCTACATGGACACGCCCTGGATCCCGGGCGCCAAGACCCACCACCTGCTGGACAACTCCCGCGTCCTCCTCGGGCAGGACCTGGCGGCGGGCGACACCGTGCGGCTGCAGGCCGACGACCTCGCCGGCGGCCCGTACACCGTCGACGTCGCCGACTTCGAGCAGGTCGCCGCGCCCGCGGAGCAGCCCGCCGGATCGGTCTCCGTCGTCGACAAGGGCGCCGACCCGACCGGCGCGGCGGACTCCGCGGAGGCGTTCCGCACGGCCGTCGCCGAGGCCAGGGGCGGCGGTACGGTGTGGATCCCGCCGGGCGACTTCAAGGTCGGCTCCGAGCTGTCCGGCGTCGAGAACGTCACGATCCAGGGCGCCGGCTCCTGGCACTCCGTGGTCCGCAGCTCCCGCTTCGTCAACCAGTCGGGCTCGGCGGGCAACGCGCACCTCGCCGACTTCGCCGTCATCGGCGAGGTCACCGAGCGCGTCGACGGCAACCCGGACAACTTCGTCAACGGCAGCCTCGGCGCCGGCTCCACCGTCTCCGGGATGTGGCTCCAGCACCTGAAGGTCGGGCTCTGGCTGACCGGCACCAACGACGGCCTGGTGGTCGAGGACAGCCGCTTCCTCGACATGGCGGCCGACGGCCTGAACCTCAACGGCAGCGCCAAGGGCGTGCAGGTGCGCAACAACTTCCTGCGCAACACCGGCGACGACGCGCTCGCCATGTGGTCGCTGAACGCGCCCGACGTGGACTCCACCTTCGCGGACAACACGATCTCGCAGCCCAACCTGGCCAACGGCATCGCGATCTACGGCGGCACCGACATCACCGTCGAGAACAACCGCATCCTGGACACCAACGCCCTGGGCAGCGGCATCGCGATCTCCAACCAGAAGTTCCTGGACCCGTTCCACCCGCTGGCCGGCACCATCACCGTCGCCGGGAACGAGCTGGTGCGTACCGGCGCGATGAACCCCAACTGGAACCACCCGATGGGCGCGCTGCGCGTCGACTCCTACGACAGCGCCATCGAGGCGGACGTGAACATCACGGACACCGTCGTCACCGACAGCCCGTGGAGCGCCTTCGAGTTCGTCTCCGGCGGCGGTACGGGCAAGGCCGTGCAGAACGTCACGATCGACGGCGCCACCGTGGACGGCGTCGGCAGCGTCGTCGTGCAGGCGGAGACCCAGGGCGAGGTGACCGCCGGCAACGTCACCGCGACGGACGTCGGGGTGGCCGGCGTCTACAACTGCCCGTACCCGGAGGGCAGCGGCACCTTCACACTGACCGACGGCGGCGGCAACTCCGGCTGGGACACCGAGTGGGAGGACTGCTCGGCCTGGCCCGGCCAGGACTGACCCGCTCCCCCCGGGGCACAGCGCTCCCGCCCGGGACCACACGGCACCACACCGCAGCACGCGGCACAGCGGTCCACTCGTCCGGGCTCCCGGCCCACCCCCACGGGCCGGGAGCCCGTCCCCCATGAGAGGAGCACCACCGTGAC
>NZ_JACBXC010001061.1 GCF_013870535.1 Streptomyces phytophilus
CGGGGCGGCGCGTGCGGCAAGATGGGTGCATCTGCCCACCTCGGATCTGCCGGACGGTTTCTCTTGGCTGAGTTCATCTACACCATGCGCAAGGCACGCAAGGCGCACGGTGACAAGGTCATCCTTGACAACGTCACCTTGAACTTCCTGCCCGGCGCCAAGATCGGTGTCGTGGGCCCCAACGGAGCCGGGAAGTCCACCGTGCTCAAGATCATGGCCGGGCTGGAGCAGCCGTCGAACGGCGACGCCTTCCTCTCGCCCGGCTACAGCGTCGGCATCCTCCTCCAGGAGCCACCGCTCAGTGAGGAGAAGACCGTCCTCGAAAACGTCCAGGAGGGCGTCGCCGACACCAAGGGCAAGCTCGACCGGTTCAACGAGATCGCCGAGCAGATGGCGACCGAGTACACCGACGAGCTGATGGAGGAGATGGGCAAGCTCCAGGAGGACCTGGACCACGAGAACGCCTGGGACCTCGACGCCCAGCTCGAACAGGCCATGGACGCCCTCGGCTGCCCGCCCGGCGACTGGCCCGTCACCAACCTCTCCGGCGGCGAGCGCCGCCGCGTGGCGCTCTGCAAGCTGCTGCTGGAGGGCCCCGACCTCCTCCTCCTCGACGAGCCCACCAACCACCTCGACGCCGAGTCCGTCGCCTGGCTGGAGCAGCACCTCGCGCAGTACGAGGGCACCGTCGTCGCCATCACCCACGACCGGTACTTCCTCGACAACGTCGCCGGCTGGATCCTGGAGCTGGACCGCGGCCGCGCCTACCCCTACGAGGGCAACTACTCCACGTACCTGGAGACCAAGGCCGCGCGCCTGAAGGTCGAGGGCCAGAAGGACGCCAAGCGGCAGCGGCGCCTGAAGGATGAGCTGGAGTGGGTCCGCTCCAACGCCAAGGGCCGGCAGGCCAAGTCCAAGGCGCGCCTCGCCCGTTACGAGGAGATGGCGGCCGAGGCCGAGAAGATGCGCAAGCTCGACTTCGAGGAGATCCAGATCCCGCCGGGTCCGCGCCTCGGCAGCGTCGTCGTCGAGGTCGAGAAGCTGAGCAAGGGCTTCGGCGACAAGCTGCTCATCGAAGACCTGTCCTTCACGCTCCCGCGCAACGGCATCGTCGGCGTCATCGGCCCCAACGGCGCCGGCAAGACGACCCTGTTCAAGATGATCCTCGGCCAGGAGAAGCCGGACTCGGGCAGCATCCGGGTCGGCGACACCGTGAACGTCAGCTACGTCGACCAGTCCCGCGGGAACATCGACGCCAAGAAGACGCTGTGGGAGGTCGTCTCCGACGGCCTCGACTACATCAACGTCGGCCAGGTCGAGATGCCTTCGCGGGCGTACGTGTCGGCCTTCGGCTTCAAGGGCCCCGACCAGCAGAAGCCGGCCGGCGTCCTCTCCGGCGGCGAGCGCAACCGCCTCAACCTGGCGCTCACCCTCAAGCAGGGTGGCAACCTGCTGCTGCTCGACGAGCCGACCAACGACCTCGACGTCGAGACCCTGTCGTCGCTGGAGAACGCGCTGCTGGAGTTCCCGGGCTGCGCCGTGGTCATCACCCACGACCGCTGGTTCCTGGACCGCATCGCGACGCACATCCTGGCGTACGAGGGCGACAGCAAGTGGTTCTGGTTCGAGGGCAACTTCGAGTCGTACGAGAAGAACAAGATCGAGCGGCTCGGCCCCGACGCCGCGCGGCCCCACCGCGCCACGTACAAGAAGCTCACCCGTGGCTGACGTGGCCAGGCACGTCTACCGCTGCCCGCTGCGGTGGGCGGACATGGACGCGTACGGCCACGTCAACAACGTGGAGTTCCTCCGCTATCTGGAGGAGGCCAGGATCGACTTCATGTTCCGGCTGGCGCCTGCCGAAGCAGGTGCCGCCGCCGCCGGCGGCGGCACCTCCTTCGAGGGCGGGTCGGTCGTGGCCCGGCACGAGATCGACTACCGGCGCCAGCTCGTGCACCGGTACGACCCGGTGACGGTCGAGGTGTGGGTGACGGAGATCCGGGCGGCGTCGGCGAAGCTGGCGTACGAGGTGAAGGACGACCCGGACGACGGCGGCGCGGTGTACGCGCAGGCGTCGACGGTCATCGTCCCGTTCGACTTCGGGGCCGGCCGGCCGCGGCGGCTGACGGAGGCGGAGCGGG
>NZ_JACBXC010001062.1 GCF_013870535.1 Streptomyces phytophilus
GCCTTCCCGGCGTGCTTGAGCACGTGGCGCTGGATGCGGCGGCCGAGGACGGCGAGCAGCGCGGGCAGCAGCACCAGCGACGCGGCCATGGTGACCAGCACGGTCAGCGCCACCGCGAGGGCCACGCCCTGGAGCGCGCCGAGGCCGAGGGCGACCAGGCCGAGGAGCGCGATGATGACGGTGCAGCCGGCGAAGAAGACCGTGCGCCCCGCGGCGTCGAGCGCGATCCGCGCGGCGCTGTCGCGGTGGGCGCCGCGGACCAGCTCGTGGCGGTAGCGGTAGAAGATGAGCAGCGCGTAGTCGACGCCGACGCCGAGGCCGACGAGCATCATGATCGGCGGAGTGAAGTCGGCGACGGTGAAGACGTGCCCGGCCAGGGTGATCAGGCCGACGGCGGTGCCGACCGCGAAGAGCGCGGTCACCAGCGGCACGGCCGCGGCCACCAGCGAACCGAAGAGCAGCACGAGGATCACCAGCGCGGCGAGCATGCCCGCGCCCTCGGCGGCCCCGCCGCCGCCCTCCTCCGCGCCGCGCACGGCGTCGCCGCCCAGCTCGACCTGGAGCGCGTCGCTCCGCGCGTCCTGCGCGGTGTCGATGATCTTCTGGACATCGCCCTTGGGGACCAGCTCCGCCTTGTCGTCCAGGGTGACGGTGGCGTACGCGATGTCGCCCTTCTCCGACACCGCCGCCCCGCCGTCGGCGTACGGGCTGCGCACGTCCACGACGCTCGGCAGCCCGCGCACCTGCTCCAGCACGCGCTCGACGTCCTGCTCGGTGCCCGCGGCGCGCATCCCTCCCTCGTCCTTGAACACGATCTCCACGCTGTCGCCGGCCTGCGCGGAGCCGTGCTTCTCCAGCAGGTCGGTGGCGGCCTGGGAGTCGGTGCCGGGGAGGGAGAAGTCGTTGCGCCAGTCGCCGCCGACGGCCTGGGAGGTCGCGGTGACGCCGAGGAGGACGGCGATCCAGAGCAGGATCGCCATTCTGCGCCGGCGGCGTGACCAGTCGGCGAGACGGGCGAAGAGCCCGGGGCGTACGTCGGGGGCGGGAGGCGGCGGAGCTGCGCGGTTTGCGGACATGACGCCAGCTTCGTGGGCGGCCCGGGGCGCGCACATCGGCCCGGCGCAGGCAACGGCCGTACCCCACGGGTTGCGCCCTCGCCCGCCCCGTACTACCCGGGTTGCGCCGGCTCCCCCGTACCCTGTCCGATCCCCTAGGGGGAGCCCTTACGGCCGCGCAGCGGTGCCGGGCACGGCACGGATGGGCTGGGCCGACGGGCCGCGGGGGCGCCGGGGGCCGAAGGCGGCTCGGTGTCGGTGTCGGTGTGGCGGCCTACCCTTGGGCGGGTGCGCGGGGGAAGTGGACGGGGTGTGCCGAACGGCGCTGTGCAGGACGGCCCCGTGGCCGTCCTGTGCCGGACGCCCCGTACCGGACGGGCCGTCAGGGCCCCAGCCAGCCCGGCTGGACCATTCCCGACTCGTACGCCAGCACCACCAGCTGCGCCCGGTCCCGCACGCCGAGCTTCGTCATGATCCGGCTCACGTGCGTCTTGGCCGTCGCCGGGCTCAGCACCAGCCGCGCCGCGATCTCGTCGTTCGTCAGCCCCGCCGCCACCAGCTGCATCACCTCGGCCTCCCGCTCCGTCAGCGCGTTCAGCCGCGGGCTCGGCTCCGGTGCCTTCACCCGGCCGGCGAACTCGGCGATCAGCCGCCGTGTCACCGAAGGGCTGATCAGCGCGTCGCCGCGCGCCGCCACCCGCACCGCGTGGATCAGCTCCTCCGGCTCGGTGTCCTTGACCAGGAACCCGGCGGCGCCCGCGCGCAGCGCCCCGTAGACGTAGTCGTCGAGGTCGAACGTCGTCAGGATGACGACCCGGACGTCCGCCAGCCGCTCGTCCGCGGCGATCCGCCGGGCGGCCTCCAGGCCGTCGGTGTCCGGCATCCGGATGTCCATCAGGACGACGTCGGGGCGCAGTTCGCGGCACGCGGCCACCGCCTCGGCGCCATCGCTCGCCTCCCCGACCACGTCGAGGTCGTCCTCGCCCTCCAGGATCGAGCGGAAGCCGGCGCGCACCAGCTTCTGGTCGTCCGCGAGCAGAATCCTGATCATGCCTGCGCGTGCTCCGTTCCGTAGGGCAGCCGGG
>NZ_JACBXC010001063.1 GCF_013870535.1 Streptomyces phytophilus
GTGAAGCGCACCGCGTCCGCGACCACGTAGCCGTCGGTGGCGTCGTTGCGTACCCGCACGCCCGCCGCCGTCCCCGCGGCGAACGTGTGCCGCCCCAGCACCACCCACTTCCCGCCGCCCGAGCGCTGGTCGACGGTGTACGTCGTCGTGCCGCCGGCGTGTTCGACGTCCACCGGCACGTTCGTGGCCCGGTTGCTGTACGAGGTCCACCACAGGGCGACGTCCCAGGCGCCGGCCTCCGGCAGCTCCGGCCGGAAGCGCAGCCAGGCGCTGCCCTTGCCGGTGTTGTCGTCGTGGACGTAGTCCGGGCCGTAGTAGCCGGCGGTCGACGTGCTGCTCAGCCAGGTGCCGGCGGAGGTGACGCCGGTGGCGGAGACGTTGTCGACGACGATCTCGCCGGGCTCGGTCGGCGGCCACTGCAGGAACTGCCCGTCCGCGCGCAGCCGCGCCTGCAGCGCGGCGACGGGGACCTGCTGCACCGCCGCGCCGCGGTCGAGCGCCATCCGCGCGGCGGTCGCGGCCGACTGCCCGAGGATCATGAAGACCGGCTCCATGCGGATCGACCCGTACGCGATGTGCGTGGCCGACAGCGCGACGGGCACCAGCAGGTTGGTGCACTGCGAGCGCTTCGGCGTCAGCGAGCGGTAGCTGATCCCGTACGGGGCCGGCACCCCGACCTGCACGTCGCCCTCGTTGCGCGCGACGCCGTCCACGACCAGGCGGCGGCAGTTGTGCGAGTCCATCGTGTACGAGGCGAGCCCGACGGAGTCCGCGGCGCGCACGGTGCCGCGGCAGTCGTGCTCGGTCATGACGTAGTCGGAGACCATGCGCCGCGCCTCGCGGATGTACAGCAGCGGCGGCCAGCCGCCGTGGTCGGTGAACTCGTCGCGCGGCAGGCCCCAGGCGGCGGTCTGGGCACGTACGGACTCCGGCAGCCGCGGGTCGTTGGCGAGGAACCACATCAGGCCCTGCTGGTAGTCGGCGTGTTCGGCGTGGATGCGGGCGCGTTCGGCGTGGGTGCCGGTGGGGTAGCCGAAGTTGAGGCCGATGTTGTCGGTGGAGAAGGCGCCGTTGTTGTTGGAGTCGGTCTTGCCGCCGCCCATCTGGTGGGTGGTGTAGAACGGGCCGCGCCAGCCGGCCTGGACGTAGCGCAGGAGGAGTTCGTAGCGCATCGGGTCGTAGCCGGACGGCTTCGGGAAGGGGATGCGGTCGCCGGCCTGGGTCAGGCACATGCGGAAGCAGTACGCCTGGATCGCCTCGTCGGCGGTGCCGTTCGGCGCGAGGGGGTCGGCCGAGACGCCGGGCAGCAGGCCGCTGGCGGGGCTGCCGGGGGTGACGTAGGGGTCGACGGGGTGGACGAACTGGTGCTTGTCGCGGTGCTGGACGCCGTTGAGCGTCTCGTCGTACGCGGCGTTGCCCTCGCGTCCCGCGGTGAAGCCGACGCCGGCGCGGGCCATCAGGTCGCCCTCGTACGTCGCGTCCATGAACACCCCGCCCGCGTACGCCCGGCCGTCGTCGGTGACCAGGACGCGGATGCGGCCGCCGCTGCGGTCGACGGAGCGCAGCCGGGCGTCCGTGACGACGGGCACGTCGTGCTCGGCGAGCAGGTCGGCGAAGACCTCGGAGGCGACGTGCGGCTCGAAGGTGTAGCGGGCCGGGGAGTCGTCGGTGACGGGGGTGCCGTGGTACTTGGCGTACACGCGGCGGTAGAACTCCAGGGCCAGCCCGCCGATGGCGGAGGTGTTGCCGGTGTCGGTGGCGCCGAGACCGCTGGTGGTGAGGCCGCCGATGTGCCGGGTGGGCTCCAGCACCACGGCGGTGCCGCCCATCCGGCGCATCTGCACGGCGGCGATCACGCCGGCCGAGGTGCCGCCGTAGACCACGAGGTCGGCCCGGACGGGGCCGCGGCCCCCGGCGTACGCCACCGGGCCCAGGGCGGGCAGCGCGAGACCCGCGCCGCCCGCGGCGAGCAAACCACGTCTAGAAAGCGCTTTCTCAGCCATGGTTCCGGAGTGTGCCCGCGCCCCGGCGGGACGTCAACGCATCCGTACGCCCGGATCCCAGTCGGCCGGCAGCGCCGCCGGCACCGCGAACCCGGCGCCCCCGACGGGCACGAACTCCCCGTCGCGCGCGGACCG
>NZ_JACBXC010001064.1 GCF_013870535.1 Streptomyces phytophilus
TGAACTGGGTCGCGGTGCACGCCCTGGCCATCGCCGCCGCGCTGTTCTTCGTGCTGCCGTTCGTCTTCGTCTTCCTCACCGCCGTGATGAGCGACGACCAGGCGCTGACCCGGGCGCTGTGGCCGCGTACCTGGGAGTGGGGCAATTTTGGCACCGTGTGGGAGACCCCCGGCTTCCTCACCTGGTGGCGCAACACGCTGCTCTACGCGGGGCTGGGCACCGTGCTCGCGGTCGGCTCCAGCCTCCCCGTGGCGTACGCGCTGGCCAAGTTCCGCTTCCGCGGCCGGAACCTGGCGATGATGATGGTCATCGCCGCGATGATGCTGCCCCCGCAGGTCGTCATCGTGCCCATGTACCTGTTCTGGTCCCGGCAGATGGACCTGACCGGCACGCTGTGGCCGCTGATCATCCCGTTCGCCTTCGCCAACCCCTTCAGCGTCTTCCTGCTGCGGCAGTTCCTGCTGACCATCCCGCGCGAGTACACCGAGGCCGCGCGCATCGACGGCTGCGGCGAACTGCGCACGCTGCTGCGCATCGTGGTGCCGATGGCGAAGCCCGCGATCGCCGCCGTCGCCCTGTTCCACTTCTTCTACTGCTGGAACGACTACTTCGGGCCGCAGATCTACGCCTCGGAGAACCCGGGCTGGTGGACGCTGAGCTACGGCCTGGAGTCGTTCAAGGGGGCCCACCAGACCGACTGGAACCTCACCATGGCGGCCACGGTCCTGGTCATGGCCCCGGTGATCGTGGTGTTCTTCTTCGCCCAGAAAGCCTTCATCGAGGGCGTCACGCTGACAGGAGTCAAAGGTTGAAACTCGCAGTGGTAGGCGGCGGCTCGACGTACACGCCCGAGCTGGTCGACGGGTTCGCGCGGCTGCGCGAGACGCTGCCCGTCGACGAGCTGGTGCTCATCGACCCCGCCGCCGAGCGGCTGGACCTGATCGGCGCCCTGGCGCGGCGGATGTTCACCCGGCAGGGCCACGACGGGCGGGTCGTCACCACCGCCCGGCTGGAGGAGGGCGTCGAGGGCGCCGACGCCGTGCTCGTCCAACTGCGCGTCGGCGGGCAGGCGGCGCGGCAGCAGGACGAGACGTGGCCGCTGGACTGCGGCTGCGTCGGGCAGGAGACGACCGGCGCCGGCGGCCTCGCCAAGGCGCTGCGCACCGTGCCCGTGGTGCTCGACATCGCCGAACGTATCCGCAAGGCCGCCCCCGGCGCGTGGATCATCGACTTCACCAACCCCGTCGGCATCGTCACCCGCGCGCTGCTGACGGCCGGACACCGCGCGGTCGGCCTGTGCAACGTGGCCATCCACCTCCAGCGCAGATTCGCCGCGCTGCTGGAGACCGAGCCGGAGAACGTCCACCTGGAGCACGTCGGCCTCAACCACCTCACCTGGGAGCTGGCCGTACGCCTCGGCGGCCCCGGCGGCGTCGACGTGACGCCCAAGCTGATCGGCGAGCACGGCGCCCGGATCGCCGCGGACCTGCACCTGCCGCCGGAGCTGCTGACCCGGCTCGGCGTCGTGCCCTCGTACTACCTGCGCTACTACTACGCCCACGACCGGGTCGTACGCGAACAGCGCGAGGGCCCCACGCGGGGCGCACAGGTCGCCGGGATGGAGGCCGAGCTGCTGCGGATGTACGCCGACCCGGCGCTCGACACCAAGCCGGAGCTGCTGTCGCGGCGCGGCGGCGCGTACTACTCCGAGGCCGCCGTCGCGCTCGCCGCCTCCCTGCTGGGCGGGGCGGCCGGCGCCGTCCAGGTCGTCAACACCGCCAACCGCGGCACGCTGCCGTTCCTCCCCGACGACGCGGTCGTCGAGGTGCAGGCCGAGGTCACCGCCGAGGGCGCCCGGCCGCTGGCCGTCCCGGAGCTGGACCCGCTGTTCGCCGGCCTCGTCGCGCACACCACGGCGTACGAGCGCCTCGCCCTGGAGGCGGCGCTGCACGGCGGGCGCGAACGCGTCTTCCGCGCGCTGCTGGCGCACCCGCTGGTCGGGCAGTACGACCGCGCCGAGAAGCTGACGGACGCGCTGATCGCGCACAACCGGGAGCACCTGCCGTGGGCCTGAGCCCGGGGCGGACAGCCGCTGTGCTGGCGATCGACGCCGGGAACAGCAAGACGGACGCGGTG
>NZ_JACBXC010001065.1 GCF_013870535.1 Streptomyces phytophilus
CCGGGTGGCCGCGGCGCAGGGCGCCCGGCTGCTGCGGTGCGCCGTGTCCGGGGAGGTTGCGGACGTCGTGGCGTCGGCCCGTACCGGCCGCTTCACCGCCGAGGTCCGCTCCCGCGCCGGCCCGGGGTTGCGGTAGAGCGCGCTCCAGCCTTCAGACTCCGGCCTTGGCAGACACACGAAAGGACTCCGCATGAAGTACCGCACGATCGGTGCCGACCCGCAGAACCGGCGCGAGGTCAGCGTGCTCAGCCTCGGGGCCATGCTGTTCGGCTCCCTGACCGACGAGGAGACGTCGTTCGCGATCCTCGACCGCTACGTCGAGGCCGGCGGCACGTTCGTCGACACCTCCGACAACTACGCGTTCTGGGCGGACGGCTCGCAGGGCGGCCAGAGCGAGAGCCTGCTCGGGCGGTGGCGGCGCAGCCGGGGGATCGGGCGCGAGGTGGTCATCGCGACCAAGCTCGGTGCCCGGCCGCTCGCGCCCGGCACCTCGTACGTCGACAACGCCGAGGGCCTGTCGGCGAAGGTGATCCGGCAGTCCGCGCAGGAGAGCCGGCAGCGGCTCGGGGTGGAGAAGCTGGACATCCTGTACGCGCACATCGACGACATGGCCGTGCCGCAGGAGGAGACCGTCGAGGCGTTCGGCGCGCTCGTGGCGGAGGGCTCCGTCGGGCTGCTGGGCGTCAGCAACCAGTGGGTCTGGCGGGTGGAGCGGGCCCGTGTCCACGCGGCGGCGTCCGGCCTCGCCGGCTACGAGCTGCTGCAGTACCACCACACCTACCTGCGCCGCCGCACCGACCGGCCCAGCGAGCTCGACCCGGACGGGTCCCCGGGCGGCGTGGACGGGGCGATGCTCAGCTACCTGCGGCACAACCCGGGGCTCGCGCTCGTCGCGTACTCGCCGCTGCTCGCCGGCGGCTACGTCCGCGCGGACAAGCCGCTCGGGCACGAGCTGGACCACCCGGGGACCCCGGAGCGGCTCAAGGCGCTGCGGGCGGTGGCGAAGGAGGCCGGGGCGACGGTCAACCAGGTGGTGCTGTCCTGGCTGATAGGCGGGGAGGTGCCGGTGATACCGCTGGTCGGGGCCTCGTCCGTGGCGCAGTTGGACGAGAGCCTGGCCGCGGTCGACCTGGAGCTGACCGAGGACCAGCGGACCCGCCTGGATGCCGCCGGTTGATCTCCGGCGGGCGGGGCGGCGGGGGCCGGGTGCCCCGGTGCGCGGGTACGGGACGGCGGCCTCCGGTGGGGGCTGCCGGTCAGCCGTCGTCCGTTGCCGCCGCCGTGGGCTCCGGCGCCGCGTCCGGCTCGGCCCCCGCCTCCGGCTCCGCGTCCGGCTCCGCCTCCGCCAGCAGCGTCGTCAGCAGGCGCAGCGCCGCCGCCTTGTCCAGCGGGTCGTTGCCGTTGCCGCACTTCGGGGACTGGACGCAGGACGGGCAGCCGGTGTCGCACTCGCAGGCGGCGATCGCCGAGCGGGTCGCACCGAGCCAGTCGCGGGCGACGCCGAAGGCGCGTTCGGCGAAGCCCGCGCCGCCGGGGTGGCCGTCGTAGACGAAGACCGTCGGCAGCAGCGTGTCGCCGTGCAGGGGCACGGAGACGCCGCCGATGTCCCAGCGGTCGCACGTGGCGAACAGCGGCAGCATGCCGATGGCGGCGTGCTCCGCCGCGTGCAGGGCGCCGCCCAACTGGTCCTGGGCGATGTCCGCCGCGTCCAGTTGGCCGCCGGTGACGGTCCACCAGACGGCGCGGGTGCGCAGCGTCCGCGGCGGCAGGTCGAGCTTCGTCTCGCCCATGATCTCGCCGGTGATCAGCCGGCGGCGCAGGAAGGAGACCACGTGGTTGGTGACTTCGACCGACCCGAAGCACAGCCGGGCGCCGCCCCACGGGATCTCGCGCTCGGTCTCCAGCACGGAGACGGAGGTGGTGTCGCGGGCGACGGTGGTGTACGGGGGGTCGGCGCGCTCCACGAGTGCCACGTTGTCGTCCAGGTCCAGGGTGCGGACCACGTAGGTGCGGCCCTGGTGGAGGTGGACGGCGCCCTCGTGGACGGTGGTGTGGGAGGCCGCGGCGTCGACGGTGCCGAGCAGGCGGCCGGTGCCGTCCTCGACGACGTCGACGGGGCGGCCGCCACCGCCG
>NZ_JACBXC010001066.1 GCF_013870535.1 Streptomyces phytophilus
GTCCGCGGCTACCAGCCCTGCGGCGATCTTCGTGCCGCCGACGTCCAGTGCGGCGGTGACGCCGGTGGTGGTGCTCATGGTGTTCACCTTCCCGCCCCCCCGGGGGGCGTGCGCGTCCCGGCTGCCCGCCGAGCTGGGGTGCCGCGCTCCGGCGGCCGGCGGAGCGTCAGTCCGGTGAGCGGTGCAGCGTTGCCTCGAAGCGGTAGGCGTCTCCCCGGTAGACCGAGCGGCACAGCAGCACCGGCGTGTCCTCCTGGTCGGAGGTGATCTCCTCGCCGACCAGGACGGGGGAGCCCACCGGAACCCCGAGGAGCCGGGCCGCCTCGGCGTCCGCGGCGTCGGCGTGCGCCGAGTAGGCGCTGCGCAGCACCCGGACGCCCGCGACCTCCTCCAGCGTCGCGAAGAGGGAGCGGTCGGTGAGATCGACGCTCTCCAGCCCCGCCGCCCTGGCCCGTACCAGCACCGTGGTCTCGAAGCACACCGGCACCGTGTCGAGGCCGCGCACGCGCGCTATCTCCAGCACCTCGGCGGCGGGCGCTATGCGCAGCCGCCGCGACTCCTCGTACGCCGCCGGGCGCACCCGCCGGTGCAGGACGCGGCCGGTGGGGACCAGCCCGCGCTCGCGGGCGTTGTCGGTGAAGCTCTTCAGGACGCTCGGCGGCTCGCTGACCACGTTCGTCGTGACGTACCACCCGCGCTGCGCGGAGGCGTGCACCCGGCCCTCGGACTCCAGCATGGCCAGGGCCTGGCGCAGGCTGCTGCGGCTGACGCCGAGCTGTCCGGCCAGGGCGCGTTCGCCGGGCAGCCGGCTGCCCGGAGCCCAGGCCCTCTTGTCCAGGAGGATCCCCAGTTCGCGGAAGGCGAGTTGGACGGCGGGGCCGGCGCTTGCGGGCTCGTCGAGTTCGGTCACAGGCAGGAAAATACCAGAGCAACCAATCACCGGACCAGATCGCAAGTTGGTCTGATCACTGGACTATCTGGTCTGAGGTGGTGCATCATCCGGGGCATGGCGGATCCCGGGCCCGATGCGGGTCGGGACTCCGCCGCCACCGATCCGCCACGCCTCGCGTCCCAGCCCAAGGAAGCCCTCGATGCCGGTACCCGTACCGGTCCGCCTCGCCGTCATCGGCGCGGGGACCATCTCCCAGTCGGTGCACCTGCCCGCCGTCCACCGGCTCGGCGCGCTCTTCGAGCTTGTCGTGGTGTGCGATCTGTCGCCCTCGCGGGCGGCCGAGGTGGCAGCCCGGGCCGGTACGGGGGTGCGCGCCACCCACGACTACGCACAGGTGCTGGCCGACCCCGACGTCGACGCGGTGCTGCTCGCCACCCCCGGCACGCACGCACGGGACGCCCGCGCCGCGCTGGAGGCCGGCAAGCACGTCCTGGCCGAGAAGCCGCTGTGCCTGACCGCGGCGGAGGCGGCGGTCCTGGGCGAACTCGCGGCGTCCCGCGGCCTGGTGCTCCAGGTCGGCTACATGAAGATGTACGACCCGCTGACCGAGGTCGCCGCCGCGGAGCTGGCCCGCCTGGACACCCCGCGCACCGTCCGCGTCACCGTGCTGCACCCGGCCGACGAGCCGCAGGTCGATCACCTCCGGCTCGCGCCGGCCGCGCGCGACGCCGACCCCGCCGCGCTCCAGGAGGCGCAGACCTACGAGGCCGTACGCACCGCCGAGGCGCTCGGCGACGTCCCCGAAGAACTGGGCCGCTACTACCGCGACGTGCTCAACGGCTCGGTGATCCATGAGCTGTCCCTGCTGCGCGCCCTCGGGCTGACGCTCCCCGACCACTTCGAGCACGCCGAGCTGTGGCCCTGGCCGATATCCGGCGGCGGCGAACCACCGTGCCTGCTCGCCACCGCCGCGCTGGGGCAGGATGCCCGGTTGGTGGTGAACTGGAACTGGCTGCCCGACCACCCGGAGTACGGCGAGGAGATCGCCGTACTCGCCCGCGACGGGCGCCTCGCCCTGCACATGGCCCCGCCGTACCTGGTCGACGTCCGCTCCTCGCTGCGCGTGGAGCGCGCCGAGGACGGTGTACGCCAGGACGCCGTCCTGCGGCACGGGTACGACACCGGATTCGTCCGCCAGCTGGAGGAGTTCGCCGCCTCGGTACGCACCGGCGCCCCCGTCC
>NZ_JACBXC010001067.1 GCF_013870535.1 Streptomyces phytophilus
CCGAGGTCGTCGGCGAGGACGAACAGGATGTTGGGCCGACGACCTCGGCTGGGCCGACCTCTCCAGCTACGGGTCCCCGCACATCCGCACCCCGCACCTGGACCGGCTCGCCCGCCAGGGCGTGCGGTTCACCCAGGCGTACTCGGGCTCGGCGACCTGCTCGCCGACCCGCTTCTCCCTCTACACCGGCCGGCACCCGGGGCGTACGGAGGGCGGGCTCGCCGAGCCGATCGCCGACAGGTCCGCGGGCCTGGAGCCCGGCCACCCGACGCTGGCGTCGCTGCTGCGCGGCGCCGGGTACGAGACGGCGCTCATCGGCAAGTGGCACTGCGGCTTCCTGCCGGTCTACAGCCCGACACGCTCCGGCTGGGACAGCTTCTTCGGCAACTTCGGCGGCGCCCTGGAGTACTACTCCAAGCTCGGCTCCGGCGGCGAGTACGACCTGTACGAGGGCGAGGTCGAGTACCGCGACCTGCGCTACTACACCAGAGTGCTCACCGAGCGGGCCGTGCGGCACCTGCGCACCCGCGACTCCCGGCCGTGGCTGCTGAACCTCAACTTCACCACCCCGCACTGGCCGTGGATCGCCGACGGCGACGAGGCGGAGAGCGCCGAGATCGTCCGCCGCATCAAGGCCGGCGACGGCCGCGCGCTGTGGCACGCCGACGGCGGGTCGCTGGAGAAGTACCGCGAGATGGTCGAGGACCTCGACCGCTCCGTCGGCCAGGTGCTCGCCGCGCTGCGCGCGAGCGGGCAGGAGCGGGACACCCTCGTCGTCTTCGCCAGCGACAACGGCGGCGAGCGCTGGTCCCACCAGTGGCCGCTGTCGGGCGAGAAGGCATCGCTCCAGGAGGGCGGGATACGCATACCGCAGATCGCCCGCTGGCCCGCGCGGCTCGACGGCGGCCAGGTCAGCCACGTGCCGCTGTACTCCCCCGACTGGACCGCCACGCTGCTGGAGCTGGGCGGCGCCCGCCCGGCCGCCTCCCACCCGCTGGACGGCCGCAGCCTCGCCGGCTACCTGCTGCGCGGCGAGGACCCGCCCGAGCGCGACCTGTTCTGGCGGGTGCGCGGCGAGCGGGCACTGCGCCGCGGCGACTGGAAGTACCACCGCGGCAAGGACGGCGCGGACCGCCTCTTCGACCTCGCCCACGACCCGCGCGAGCGGGCCGACAAGGCGACCGTACGGCCCGGGCTGCTGGCCCGGCTGCGTACCGCGTGGGAGGAGACGGACGCCGGCCTGCTGCCGTACCCCGCGCAGGCCGCCGGCTGACCGCCCGCCCCGCTCCGACACCCGAAGGAGACCGACCGATGACCCACTCACTTCCCGCCCCGGCAGCCGGGGGCGAAGCCGCGGGCGCCGTGCGCCACTTGCGTCTGGTGCGCGAACCCGTGCGGCACGGCGAGCGCACCGCGGACGGCAAGCCGCTCGTCGGCTACGTCGTGCTCGTACCGCCTGGCCTGGACCCCGCCGACCTGCTCGCCGAGGGCGCCGACGCCGCGCCGCTGCACCACGCGCCGCACAGCGCGGGGCCGCCGGACCCGCCGCCCGGCGGATCCGGCGGCCCCGTGCGCATCGACGTGGAGCGCCGGGTGGCCGAGGTGGACGGGCAGCCGATGGACCTGACGTTCCTGGAGTTCGAGCTGCTGGCCCATCTCGTCGCCCACCCGCGGCGGGTGCACTCGCGCGAGTCGCTGGTGACCACCGTCTGGGGCTACAGCCACGTCGGCGACGGCCGCACGGTCGACGTCCACGTCGCGCGGCTGCGCCGCAAGCTCGGCGCGGCCCACCGGCACCGGATCGTCACGGTCCGGCGCATGGGCTACAAGTACGAGCCGATCGAGCCCTGACGCGCCCGCCGGCCCGCTCCCCGCCCCTCCTGCTCACCCCGCTCCCCGCACTCTCCCGGCCCTCCGGTCCTGCTGGTCCCACTGGTCCCGCTGGTCCCTCCGACACCGAAAGGCGTGCTCCCCATGGCCGCCCAACTGCACCTCTCCGCAGCCCTCGACGACGCGACCGCCGACCACCTCCCCGCGGGGGCCGGCGGCGCCGGCCCCCCGCCGCCGTACGCGCGCTGGACCCGGCTGGTGCGCCTGGCCGAGCAGGGCGGTCTGGACTTCGTCACGCTC